>JAFGAG010000080.1 GCA_016933785.1 Coriobacteriia bacterium
GCAAGCACGTAGACCTTGCGCTCGGTGTCGTAGAACTCCGTGGACGCGGGGTCGAGCGCGAACATGATCTGGTCGCCGAGCGAGTAGCCGGCCTTCGTCACCGCCTCGGATATGACCGTGAGCGCCTCCTCGTTGCTCTTGAGGTCGGGCGCGAATCCGCCCTCGTCACCCACGCCCGTGCCGAGTCCGCGCTCGTGCAGCACGCCTTTGAGCGTGTGGTAGATCTCGGAACACATCCGCAGTCCCTCGGCGAAGCTCCCCGCCCCCACCGGCATGATCATGAACTCCTGCAGGTCGACGTTGTTGTCCGCGTGCGCGCCGCCGTTCAGGATGTTCATCATCGGCACGGGGATCGTCGACGCGTTGCACCCGCCGATGTAGCTGTACAGCGTGAGCTCGCAGCTCTCGGCAGCGGCCTTAGCAACAGCCAGCGACACGCCGAGGATCGCGTTGGCGCCCAGCCGGCTCTTGTTCTCGGTGCCATCGAGCTCGATCAGGAACTCGTCGATCGCCCGCTGGTCGCTCGCCTCCATGCCGAGCAGTTCCGGCGTGATCACGTCGTTGATGTTGGCGACGGCGCCCAGCACGCCCTTGCCGAGGTAGCGCGCGGCTTCGCCGTCCCGGAGCTCCACGGCCTCAAACGCGCCGGTCGACGCACCGCTCGGCACCGCCGCCCGACCCCAGCTGCCGTCGTCGAGCATGACCTCGACCTCGACGGTGGGGTTACCCCGGGAATCAAGGATCTCACGGGCGGTGATGTCGGTGATGTAACTCATGCGCTCACGGCTCCCTCACTCGTCCGGTCCGCCCGTGGCGGCCGGAGGCTGCTCCTTCTTCGCCTGTTCCCAGAGTATGTCCCACTCTTTCGCCGAGAGCTCTCCGGGTTCGCGCCCCGACGCGCCTGCCGCCTGCTCCATCGACTCGAACCGGCGCACGAAGCGGTCACACATGCGGCGCAGTGCCGACTCGGAATCGATGCCCATCTTGCGCGCGACGTTGACGACGGTGAACAGCAGGTCGCCGAGCTCCTCCTCGGCATGCGGCGTCCCCGGCTCGGCTGCCTTCAGCTCGTCGATCTCCTCGTGCACCTTCGCCCACACGCCGTCGAGGTCCTCCCACTCGAAGCCTGCGCCGGCGGCCCGGCGTGAGATCTTCTGGGCACGCATGAGAGCCGGAAGGCCGTCGGGCACCTCGCCGAGTGCCCCGGCGTGTGGCTTCTCAACCCGCTTGATCGCGTCCCAGTTGCGGGTGACCTCTTCTGCGGTCTCGGCGGTGACGGTTCCGAAGATGTGCGGGTGGCGCCGCCTGATCTTCGTGATGATCGTGGCGACGACGTCGTCGATGGAGAACGTGCCCTCACCTGCGCCTATCTCGGCGTGCAGCACCACTTGCAGCAGCACGTCTCCGAGTTCGTCAGCAAGCGCGGCACGGTCGCCAGACTCGATGGCGCCGACGGCCTCGTACGCCTCCTCGATCAGGTGCGGCGCAAGGCTCCCGTGCGTCTGCTCGCGGTCCCACGGGCACCCGTCGGGCCCACGCAGCACCGCGATGATCCGCACGAGCTCGGCAAACCCGCCGGGCGGGGCGATCGACGACGGCGGGACGTACACGGCGGTGCCCCGGCAGACCGCACTGGTGTCGGCAAGCTCCGCAAGGGTCCTGCGCTCGAGATCGAACCCACCGGCTTCCAGACAGCCTGCGGTGACGACCGTGTGCTCGGGGGCATACATCCGCGCGAGACTGTCCGCAACGGCGCGCGCGATGAGCGCATTGTCGATGCCAGTGACGATGAGGTGCATGTCGCGTTCGAGTTCGGCAGCGGCCAGGCTGCCCGCGTCGAGGATCCGGAGGTCGGCGGTGTCGTCGACATCGATCGCCAGCACGAGCACCTGGAGCGGAGAGGCCACGGGGAAGACGTCGAGGCCACCGGCGGCGCGCGACAGCAACCCGGCGACTACACCCTCGCGCACGAAGGGATAGCCAGCCGACGCGAAGACGACGTCGCCTTCGCGTGCGAGTTCCACGAGCGCCTCGACCACCTGGTCGGCGGGAGCCCCGGCTCCCAATCCGAGGTCGCCCAAGCTCACGTGACGCACCCCGAGCTCCTCGAGTACCGACGCGGCGACGCCGGCGGTTGCGGGCACCACCACTGTGCCCGCCTCCTTCAGGCGCGCGACCGTACGGGGGTCGAGCGCACCCGCGGCATCCCGCTCGAGCCCGACGATGGCGACCCTTCCCACGCCTCCCCCTTCGGCGACAGTGTCTTACGGGGCGAGCGCGTCGTCGAGGTACTCGATCTCGGCCTTCTCCTTGAGGTCAGCCACGTACTCCTGAAGCGCCAGGTTGGTGCCGTTCGCCTCCACCTCGGCGCGCAGCTCTTCCGGCGCCTCCGTCACAGGCGTGCCGGCGGCTACCTCATCGACCTTGCGGATGATGTGCCACCCGAACTCGGACTGCACCGGCTGGCTGAGCTCGCCGACACCAAGCGCGTCGGCGGCGTCCTTGAACTCCGCGACATACGCGCTCGTGGGCGCCCAGCCGAGGCTGCCGCCAGCGGCACCGCTGCCCGGGTCGGTCGAGAACTCGGCGGCCAGCTCGGCGAAGTCCTCGCCGGCATCGATGCGGCCGACCAGGTCGAGGGCGAGCTGCTCCTCGTCGACGAGGATGTGCTCGAGAAGCGCGTACGTCTCGGGCATCGACACGTCGCCCTGCAGCGACGCGACGTGCGCCGACATGAACTGCTGTGCGAGGTCGTCGCGGATGCTCGAGCGCAGGTCGTCCATGGTGAGGCCCGCCTCAACGACACGAGCCTCGAACTCCGCCATGTCCGTCGTCTCGCCCATCATCCCGGCAAGACCCTCCTCGACGGCCTCATCGGAGAGATCGGCACCGAGGCGCTCGGCTTCCTGCCTGATAAGCGCGGACTCGATCATCATGTCGAGGAGTAGCTTCCGGTACTCAACGGCCTGGTCCTCCGGGATCTCGCCGCCGAACTGCGTGGCGATCTGCGCGTAGATCCGGTCGAACTCCTCGCGGGTGATGTCCTCGCCGTTCACACGGGCCACGGCTTCAACGGTCGGCTCGCTACAGGCGGCGAGTGCTCCGCCGAGAATGGCTACAAGGATGAGGGCGGCGATGCCGCGGGTGATTCTCACGTGTGCACCTTCCTCTTACGATGGTTCCGCGGCACCGGCCGGGCCGCGGACTGCCGAGAGTATAGCATCGAGAGCGCGTGTGGCCGTGCCTGTGGCGCTCTCACCCGTCACTTGCACGAACTGTGCCTTCTTGGCGCGCTCGAGGTAGATAGCGCCTGACGCGGCGAGCCGACCTCGCTCGTCAGCCGAGAGCGCGATCGGTGAGACCGAGAGACGGTGACGCGAGAGGGCGACGCTCGTGACGCCGACCTCGGCGGCGAGCGCTTTGATCCGGGCGATTGCGACGAGTTCGCGTGCGGGAACCGGGAGCGGCCCCCGACTGCTCTCGAGTTCGGCGGCGAGCGCCTCGACCGCCTCCGGGCTGACCGCTGCAGCGAGACGGCGGTAGAACAGCACGCGCTCGTCGACCTCGGGCACGTACTCCTCGGGAACGAACGCGGCCACCGGCAGGTCGACGCGCACCTCCGGATGGGCGGGCAGCGCCTCGCCGCGCACCTCGGAGACGGCCTCACGGAGCATCTGGGCGTAGAGATCGAAGCCGACCGCGCTCACGTTGCCACTCTGCGCCGCGCCGAGGAGCGAGCCGGCACCGCGAATCTCCAGGTCGCGCATGGCGATCTTGATGCCGCTGCCGAGCTCCGCGTGATCCTGGATCGCGGCAAGCCGTTCGTACGCCTGGTCGGTGAGCGCCTGCTCCCGCGGGAAGAGAAAGTACGCGAACGCCTTGACGTGACTGCGGCCGACGCGCCCCTTGAGCTGGTAGAGCTGTGCCAGGCCGAGCCGGTGAGCGTCGTCGATGATGAGCGTGTTCGTGTGCGGGTTGTCGATGCCCGACTCCACGATGGTGGTGGCCACGAGCACGTCGATCTCTCCGGCCGAGAACGACTCCATGACCCGTTCGAGCTGGTGCTCCGACATCTGCCCGTGTCCTACGCCGACCCGCGCCTCGGGCACCGCCGCTCGCACGCGCTCGACCACGCGCTCGATGCCGCGCACGCGATTCGAGATGTAGTAGACCTGCCCGCCACGCTCCAGCTCGCGTCGGATCGCGTCGGCGACCACCTCGGCATCGTACTCCCCGACATGCACCGTGACCGGGAAGCGATCCGGCGGGGGCGTGTCGATCACCGAGAAGTCGCGCACGCCGGAAAGCGACATCTGGAGCGTGCGTGGGATGGGCGTTGCGGTGAGCGTCAGCACGTCGACCTGCTCCCGCAGGTTCTTGAGGTGCTCCTTGTGCTCGACGCCGAAGCGCTGCTCCTCGTCGACCACGACGAGACCGAGCCGCCTGGGGACGACGTCGCGGGAGAGCAGCCGATGCGTACCGATCAGCACGTCCACGGTGCCCGCTGCGAAGCCCTCGAGCGCCTCGGCCTGCTGCGACCTCGTGCGGAAGCGCGAGAGGACCTCGACGCGCACCGGATACGACGCGAAGCGCTCCGAGAACGTCGTGTAGTGCTGTTGCGCGAGAATGGTCGTGGGGCAGAGCACCATGACCTGCATCCCGCTCTGTGTGGCTTTGAACGTCGCCCTGATGGCGACCTCGGTCTTGCCGTACCCGACATCGCCGCAGACCAGGCGATCCATCGGGCTTTCGGACTCCATGTCGGCCTTCACGTCCTCGATGGCCGAGAGCTGGTCGGGTGTCTCCATAAACGGGAACGCGGCCTCCATCTCTCGTTGCCACGGCGTGTCGGAGGCGTGCGCGAACCCGGCCGTCGCCGCGCGACGCGCGTATAGGTCCACGAGATCGAACGCGAGAGCACGCGCGGCCTTGCGTGCCCGGGATGTGGCCTTCGACCAGTCGGCCGTGTTCAGGCGCGTGACCCGGGGCGCCGAACCCTCCGGCCCCACGTAGCGCGTCACGCGATCGAGTTGCTCGACCGGCACGTAGAGCCGGTCGCCCTTCGCGTATTCGAGCAGCAGGTAGTCGCGCTCGGAGCCGAGGACCGTCTGGCGCACGATGTCGCGCAGAAGCGCGATGCCGTGCACTTCGTGGACAACGTAGTCACCGGGCGCGAAGGCGAACGTGAGCTTCGTGGGATCCGCCGCCTGGCGTCGGCGTTCGGCCGCGCGCGGGAACGCGTCGTCGATCGACACCACCGCGAGACGGGCGCCGGGCAGCACGTACCCGGCAGGCACGTCGGCCACCGCAAGCGACACGAGACCGGTCGGCAGCCCGGCCGAGCCGGGTTCCAGAGTGGCCACCGACATCCCCGCGTCCACGAGCGCGCGCGAGAGTCGCTCGCGATCCTTGCGGTCACGCGCGGCGGCGACCACGCGGTAGCCGGTGTCCACGAGTCCGCGCATGCCGGCGGCGAACGCCTCCTCGCGACCGCTGACCTGCGGTCGCCGCACGACCACTTCGCCATCGCTCGCCCCCGCCGCGCGCAGGACGGAGAGGAACGTGAGCCGCTGTCTCCCGCCGAGATCGACCTCGGCGGGAGTGAAGTAAAGACCGTCGAGCGACCGGGCGACGGCGTCCCCGCGCGCTTCGAGTTCACCACGGGCGCGAACGATATCGTCGAACACGGCACGTGGCTCCGCCACGACGACGAGTGTGCCGGGTGTCGCGTGGTCCAGGACGGACGCCGCTGCGCGGTACGCATACGGCAGGTACTGCTCCACGCCGTTGAACGTCACGCCCTGCTCGATGAGCTCGATGTCCCGCGCGAGCGTCTCGTTGGCGAGCGCCTCCCGGCCGAGTGCCCTGCGGACGCCCTGGCCCGCTCTGCTGCCCGGTGCGAATTCGCGACACGGGTAGATCTCCACGGTCCCGGCGTCTCCGATGTGCTGCTGCGTGGAGGGCACGTACCGCCTGAGCGACTCGATCTCGTCCCCGAAGAGCTCAGCGCGCACCGGGTAGGCGGCGTCGGCACCGTAGACGTCGAGCGTGCCGCCCCGGAGCGCGAACTGTCCCCTCTCGCTGGCCACGGGAACGCGCTCGTACCCCATGCGGACGAGCCTCTCGACCGCCAGAGCGAGATCGATGCTCGCGCCCTCAGCCAGCACGAGGGGCTCGAAGACGTGCGAGCCCTGCGGTGGCAGTATCCGAAGCAGCGAGCGTCCGCTCGCCACGACCACGACGGGCCTGCCGGTCCCGAGTGCGTGAAGCGCGCGCGTACGCGATCCCACGACCGCGCAGTCGGAGGCCACGCGGTCCCATGGCATGTCGGCCCGATCCGGAAACAGGAGCACCCGATCGTGCTCGATGTACGCACCCAGCTGCCGGGCGAAGCGCTCGGCCGTGTCGGCACCCGGCACCACGACGAGCACGGAGCGCGTGCGTGCGGAGGCGGCGAGCGCGGTGAGCAGCGGTCTGACGAAGGCGGGGGCGGCGAGCGTCACGTCCTCGCCATCGGCGAGCTTACGCGCGGCGCGCGCGATGGCGGTGTCCGCAGCGAGTGCGGGAAAGACGACGTCAGCGAAGTGGGTCACCAGGCATCTCCCGGAGCCGGACAGCACGAAAGGCCCGCGTCCGGTGCGCCGGGGCGGGTGTCGTGCGAGTGTATGGCCGTACGCGGCGGCGGTCAAACCGGCGGGTCATACGCCCGCAACGGTGGGGCGGCGGGAGCCCTTCGCGCGGCCCGCCGCCCCACCACTCACACACTGCGGTAACGTCGTCTGCAACGCGCCTACCGGTCGCCCATGCCCCCAAGCCAGACGAACCAGTCGACGCCCGCGAGCCCGGTACCCATCTCGGTCGCGGTTGTCGCCTGCGCATCCAGCCGCAACAACGAGCCACCTTCCGCGTGATCGCCGGTACCGGCCGACCGAACCCACAGCGTGCCGTCCTCGGCCTGCGTGGCCACTTGACCCGTCTCGATGCCTGAGGCGATCGCTGCCGCTTCGAGCAACACGCGCTCGGTCCATTCCCCATCCGCCCAGACCGCGGTCACCAGATCGACCACCGGAGCACCGTCCGCTACGCGCCACGTGCGGGGGAACACGACGCCCTCCGAACCCCACAGTGGTGAGGCTCCCGGCAGCGAATCGTCACGGAACGCCGTGGTGAAGGTGACGAGCGTCCCGCCCTCGTACTTCGCAAGCACGAGCGCCTCGTCGTCGCGATCACCCGTCCCGCCTGGTGTCTTCAGGAGGAGGGCCACCGCATCGGTGTCCGGTACCGTTGTGACACGCTCGATGAACTGGTACGCGGGCACCTCGCCTTCGAGAGCGAGAGGTTCCCATGCGCCTGATGTGGTGAACGTTCCAGGGAGTGTCTCGAAGGTCTCCGATGTGGCATGACTCACCACTGCGATGACACCTTCCCCCACAAACGTCGCCGAGAGCACCCCCTCATACCCCTCCGGGGTTTCGAGCAACTGCGCATCGCCGTCGGGCCCGAGCAGCACGAGTGACGTCACCTCATCACCGGTCTCGCCCTTCGAGGTCACCGCCACCAGCATCCGCGGACCCGTCGCGTCGACCGCAAGCGGCAGGTAGAGCACACCGTCTTCGGCCGGAGCCTCCCACAGCGTCACCGGCTCACCCGATTCGGGGATGGCCACCAGTCCGCCCGGGTCGGCCGCGTTCAGGCGGGACCACCCGACGAGACCCGGAAGATGGCCCTCGACGGCCGACGGATCCCATCGCAACGACGTGACATCGAAGCCCGAATCCGCTTCCTCGACAACCGCGGGCTCCTCAGGCAATGGCTCCGCACATCCCACGGTCCCTGCGAGCAGCACGCCCGCAAGCATGATCACCGTGGCGCGACTGCGCCTCCTCCACACGCTGCTCACTGCAGACCCTCGTCCCTGCATTCGGCACCCCTCTCCACGCACGGTCAGTACCTCACGGTGAGATGCGCGCTCGCCGGGTCTTTCTTGTTGGCCATCTTCGTATCGTAGTAGACCTTGAGCGAGCTGATCGCAGAAGGATAGATGCGGATGCATCCGCTCGTGGCCGCGAACGTGTGGGTACCCGTGCCACCGTGCACTTCAAGATAGGAACGACCGTACGGACCACCGGTCCACGGGTCGAGCCGCCACTTCCCGGGGTAGAACTCGACGCGACCGTCCGGCTCATATCCGCGCCAGAGCCGGTACATGAAGCCGAAGTCCCAGGTATAGGCGGGAATAGGACCGATGCCGATCTTGCTCTGGTCCTGGGGCCGGTTGTTGCCGGAGCGCGCCGGCCACGACACCGTGTACCACTTGTACGCGTCGACCGTTGCGCTGTAGATGCCGTACGTGAAGTAGAGCGTGCCCAGGTAGCCGTTGCGCGCGTACGGGCTCGTGGTGTTGGGCACGAGCGTGAAGCGCAGGTACCCGTACGGCGACCATACGGTCGTGGCGAGAACTGCTTCGGCTCTCACCGCGTCATTGGCGCTCATCGCGGTGCCAAGGGTACTGATGCCCGACGTGGCCAGCGCCGAGCGCACCTTGGTCAGCAGGTCGCGCTCGATCTTCATCCGCTCGGGAAGCATCGCGGCGAAGCCCTGCGGATCGCGCGCCTTGAACTCCTCGTCGGTCATGCCGTCGGCTGGCTGGATGGTCGTGGGCACCAGCGGCAAGTAGCCCGCCTCGCCCGGCAGTGGGTCATTCTCCGGCAGGTGGCTCTCCGGCCACCCGGGTTCAGCTCCCGTGGCCGGCCGTTCAACGGCGCGCGGAGACACCGCGGCAGCAGGAGTCACGACGGCCAGGCTGATGGCAGCAACCGCCAGTACGGATACGAATACTGAACGCAGGCGGACACGCCGCCCGTGTGAGGTGATCATGGTTCCCCCTTCTTGGTCTCTCGTGCATGGCCTTCGACGGCGGAGTGGCGCTCGACCAAGAGGGAATCCCGCCGCCCGGCCGACGCGCTCCCCCCTGCGGCGCGGCCTGCGACGGAGTATGGCGTAGGCGTCTTAACCGGCTGTGAGTCCGATGTGAGGTCAGCCCGATGCGACGCGACAAGGGCTCAACCGACGGAGTGACGTCGGGTACCATAGGGAGAGCCGCCGACAGGAGCCGCCATGACCGA
>JAFGAG010000081.1 GCA_016933785.1 Coriobacteriia bacterium
GGGTCGTCGGGCGCTGTTCCGGGGGCCACCGCGAACCCGTCTTCGGCGCGACCGGTGAGCGGCACGAAGACGTCGACGCCCTTGTCGTCGAAGCCGTAGTAACGGAACGTCGGCGATCCGTCAGGTGAGGTCGGCTGCTCGAAGCGCGTCGGCAGCGACGGCCATTCGCCGAAGCGGCCGATGGCGCTCTCGGTCACGAGCCCGAAGGGGCGCCGCCCGAGTTCGCGGACGACCCGCGCGAATGCGAGCCAGCCTCCGTCATCGGTAGCGATCCACAGCCTGCCACTCTCCGGTGTGTCGAGGAACGCGGTGCGCTCGGTGACGTCGCCGGTCCCGTCCAGGCTTGTGGCGACGACTCCCGCAGTCGTGAGCAGCGATTTCTCGGGGGTCGCCGGACCCTGGAGCGCCCACACGGCGCCGGTGAGGACGACGTAGGGGGGTGCGGCCCGCTGCTCGTCAGCACTGGACCACTCCTCGCTCTTGGGCGGAGCGACCGCTGCGACGTCGCCGTCTGTCGGCCCGGACTCCGCAGCCCGCTCGCCGGTTGACTCCATGAGCACTATCGAATCGTCTGCGGCCGTTTGCCCGCCGAGCGAACCGAGCAGACCGACGGCGCCGACGCTGAGGGCGACGATGAGAACAGCGGCGGCCGCTGCGAACGCGGCGAACCTCGGCGTCCACGTTGCAGACGGGAGCCAGCGGCGGACCGCGTGCGTGGGGGACTGCGGTGCCGATAGGCTATCCGTGTCGGGGGTTCGCACGAGGTCCGGATGCGCTCCGGTCTGCCCGGCGTTCTCGGGCGCGCTGGCGGCTGAGCGGATCTCCGCGGCGGTAGCCGCGCTTCGCGCCACCAGGACCGCGACGAGTTCGGCGGACGCACGAGGTGTGGGGATAGCGTCGAGCCGCGACACTGTGTCGAGCAGGGAGGCGCACTCCGCGCACGAGCCGCAGTGCTCGTGGGCCTCGGCGAGTTCCTCCGGCTCGACCGGCTCGCGATCGTATGACGCCGAGAGCGTCTCAGCCGCGTGCAGGCAGTCCATCATCCACACCTCCTTCCGCTCCTCGAAGCGTCAGCCACAGTGTCCTTCGCGCACGGAACACGCGCGACTTGACCGTGCCGACCGGGACCCCGAGTGTCTCGGCGGCATCGGCGTACGAGAGTCCGAACAGCGTGACAGCGCCGAGGGCGTCCCGGTCCTCCGGGGCGAGCACCCGCATCGCGCGCTCGAGCGCGTCTGCGAGCACCACGTCGTCGGCGAAGTCGGCCGTCGAAAGCGGCTCCAGCGTGACCGGATCGACGGGCTGTGGTACTCGCCGGCCCGCCCGCGCCATGTCCAGGCAGACGTTCCGCGTCACGCGGTAGAGCCAGGTGCTGAACTTGGCCCTCCCGTCGAACGTCGTGATCGTGCGGAACACCTTGGCGAACACCTCCTGCGTCGCGTCTTCCGCGGTCTGACGATCACCGAAGAAGCGGAACGCGTGACCGTACACCGCGTCGGCGTGCACCCGCACGAGCGAGGCGAACGCCTGCTCATCACCCGCGGCGGCCTGTGCCACGAGCTCCGGGTCGCTCATCGCCCGAGTGACCATCGTTCACTCCCATAAGACGCGTGCGTTGGCCGTGAGGTTCGTCGGAAGAAGCATACCCTGTTCGCCCTGGTAGAATCCGCCTATGACTCACTTCGACTTCACCGTGAACGCCCGGGATGCGACCACCGCGGCCCGGGCCGCCACGTTCCACACCCCCCACGGCGTGGTGGAGACCCCGATGTTCATGCCGGTGGGAACACGCGCCACCGTCAAGGGCGTCACGCCGGACCAGCTCCGCGAGATCGGCGCGCGCATTGTGCTCGCAAACACCTACCACCTCTTCCTGCGCCCCGGGTCGGGGCTCATCGCCGAGGCAGGGGGGCTTCACCGATTCATGGGCTGGGGTGGGCCGATCCTCACCGACTCGGGCGGCTTTCAGGTCTTCAGCCTCGCTGACACCCTCAAGCTCACCGACGATGGCGTCGAGTTCCGTTCGATCGTCGATGGTGCGAAGCACTTCTGGACACCCGAGGATAACGTCCGCATCCAGGAGGATCTTGGCGCGGACATCATCATGCAACTCGACCAGTGCCCGCCGTACCCTGCGGAGAAGGAGTTCGTGGCGAACGCCGTGCGTCGCTCGGCCGAGTGGGCCGCTCGCTGCAAGGCGGCACACACTCGTGAGGACCAGGCGCTCTTCGGTATCGTCCAGGGCGGCGTCTTCGAGGACCTGCGGGCCGAGAGCGTGGCGCGCCTGACCCAGATGGGCTTTCAGGGCTACGGCATCGGCGGCTACTCGGTGGGGGAGCCGCACGACCTTATGCTCGCGAGCCTCGCGCCGGTGGCCGAGTTGCTGCCCGCCGATCGACCGCGCTACCTCATGGGGGTCGGGAACCCCACCACGATGCTCGAGGCGATCGCGCTCGGCGTCGATCTGTTCGACTGCGTCTTGCCCACGCGCACGGCGCGCACGGGCACGGCGTTCTCGTCTCAGGGGCGCATGAACCTCAAGAACGCGCAGTACGCGCGGGACTTCGGTCCGCTCGACCCTGCGTGCTCATGCCCCGTGTGCACCACGTACACCCGTGCTTACCTGCGGCATCTCGTCACGGTGAAGGAGATGCTCGGCGCGATCCTGCTGTCGATACACAACCTGCACGTGCTGATCGACCTGGCGCGGCAGGCTCGCGACGCGGTCTGTGAGGGCCGGTACGGAGCGTTCCTGACCGAGTGGCGATCGGGCCCGGGCGCCGACGACTACTAAGACGCGTCGTGACGTGCGCGTGATGGTATGATTCGTTGATGCGCGCCGGCAGGCCGGGGCGCAGTGCTTCTGTGCCCGGAAACCCGGAGGTCGTTTCGATGGATACGCTGAACCAGGTGCTGCCCCTCGTCGTTCTCGGCGTAGCATTCTACTTTCTGATCATCCGTCCTCAGCAGACGCGGCAGAAGGCGCACCGCGCGCTGATGGCCGCACTCGCGGAGGGCGACCATGTGGTCACCATCGGCGGCATCCACGGTACCGTGGCGAGCCTCGATGACGACCGCGTGGGTCTTGAAGTCGCGCCGGGCGTGGTCATCGACGTTGCGCGCGCGGCCGTAGCGAGCAAGATCCAGGACGCGTGACCGATGCCTGACGCGCACGGCCTCGTGACACTGGACGACGTCCAGGGCCACCCCGCGGTGCTCGCCTATCTCGAGATGGGCGACGCCTACCTCGGCTCACTCGGCTACACCGAGCACGGGCTCAGGCATGCGAGCCTCACGGCGCACATCGCCGGCAACACGCTTCGCAGGCTGGGATTCAGCGACCGGGATGCCGAGCTCGCGTCGATTGCCGGGTTCATGCACGACATCGGCAACTGCATCTCGCGGGACTTCCACGGCGTGTCGGCGGCCCTTCTGGCCAAGGACCCGCTCGTAGAACTCGGCATCGAGCCGCGGGAGCTTGCGGTGGTGATGAACGCGCTCGGCAACCACGAAGAGGAGCACGGGACGCCCGCCACCCCGGTGGCTGCCGCCGCGATCCTCGCCGATAAGGCCGATGTCCACCATACGCGGGTCCGTTGCCAGGATCCGGCGCAGTTCGACATCCACGACCGGGTCAACTACGCTGCGAAGCGGTCGTTCCTGCGGGTCGATTCCGAGACGCGGGTGATCACGCTCGAGATCGACATCGACACCGCCGTCAGTCAGGTGATGGAGTACTTCGAGATCTTCCTGTCGCGGATGCAGATCAGCCGCAAGGCAGCCGATGCGCTTGACGCGACGTTCAGCCTCGTGATCAACGAGACCCGCCTACTCTAGGGCGGTTTCCGCACGTGACACCTGCCCTGCGGGGCGTGAGGAACAAGGAGAGAGCCGAAGACGATGGATCCGAAGACACGCAACGCACTCGCCCTCGTGGTGATCGTGACGCTCGTGGGGCTGGCGCTGTGGCAGGCGCTACCCTTGGACGCCAAGATCACGCAGGGCCTCGACATCAAGGGCGGCCTCTCGGTCATCCTCACCGCCGAACCGCTCGGCACGGCCCCGCTCACCGAAGACGCAATCGAGCGCGTGGAGACCATCCTCGTCGAGCGCGTTAACGGTTTCGGCGTGAGCGAGGCGACCGTTCAGCGACAGGGCGCCAACGCCTTCCTGATCCAGCTGCCGGGCGTGCGGGATGCCAGGGAGGCGCTCGACTTGCTCGGCAAGCCGGGCAAGCTCGAGTTCGTCGAACTTGCGAGCATCACCGATACGGCGACACTCGATCTTGCCACACGGCAGATCGAGGTCGACCGCTCGGGCGACACGACCGACCTTCCCAAGCTCGATGGGAGCATGTACGAGCCGTTCATGACGGGCGAGGTCATCACCGCGGCGCAGGTGACGACGGACCAGTTCAACAATGCTGCAGTGAGCATCTCGATGAGCAAGGAGGGGAGTGACCTATGGGCCGATGTGACGACACGTCTGTACCCGACCCGTGGTCAGATCCTCATCGTGCTCGACGGGCTTGCCAAATCGGCCCCGGCGGTCCAGGAGCCGATCCTCACCGGCGACACCCAGATCACCGGCTCCTTCACGTTCGATGAGGCAAAGCGCCTCGCCGCCGTCCTGCAGTCCGGTGCGCTCCCGGTCGAGATCAGCATCGATGAATCTCGTGTGGTGGGTCCGACTCTCGGTCAGGACTCGCTGCGCCAGGGTTTGCTCGCGGCGCTGCTCGGCCTCGGGCTGGTGGCGGTCTTCATGGCCGTGTACTACCGCGGTCTTGGTGTCATCAGTTGGTTCTCTCTGCTCATTTTCGCATCGATCTTCCTCGGGGTTCTCGCGCTGCTCTCGCGCCTCGGGGCGTTCGCCCTGTCGCTCCCGGGTATCGCCGGTATGGTCTTGACGATCGGTCTGGCAGCCGACTCGTCGATTCTGCAGTTCGAGCGCTTCAAAGAAGAAGTGCGTCTGGGCAAGACGTTCCGTTCGGCGGCGAAGTCGGGTACCCGACACGCCATCGGGACGAGCATCGACGCCGACGTCGTCACGCTCGTGTCGGCTGCGGCCATCTACCTCTTCGCCATCGGACCGGTGCGCGGGTTCGCGCTCACGCTCATGATCGGCATCCTCATCGACATCGTCGTCATGACGTTGTTCACGCGTACGGCTATCGTGCTTCTCGCGGAGTCGGTGATCGCCAAGGCGCCCGCGCTCTTCGGCATGAAGGGGGGCGATCAGCGTGCGTAGGCTCACCATCGACTTCATGGGCAACAAGAAGTGGCTGTTCGCATTCTCCGGCGTGCTGATCGTCATCAGCGTCGCAGCGCTGCTCATCCGTGGACTCGCCTTTGGCATCGAGTTCCAGGGCGGCTCCGTCATGACTTTCACGGGAACGCAGGGAGTCACCGTCGAGCAGATGCGGGACGGCCTGCGCGAGGCGGGCATCGCGGATGCGGGCACGGCGGTCGTGCAGCAGACCGATGATGGCGACTTCATTGTGCGCACGAGCGAGCAGGATGCAGATGATGCGGCCGCGCAGTTCGGCGCGGTGGTCGGAGCGCTCGGTCTGCCGGATCAGGAAGCCAACGTGACGACGATCGGTCCCGGTTGGGGCGCGAACGTCACCAACGCGGCCCTCATCGCGCTTGCGGTATCCCTCATCGCCATCCTCGGGTATGTCTCGATCCGCTTCGAGTACAAGATGTCGGTGACTGCGATCGCGGCACTCGTGCACGATGTGCTCATCGTGCTCGGCCTCTACGCACTCGTCGGTCATGAGGTCACCCCGAATACAGTGGCGGCTCTGCTCACGATCCTCGGTTACTCGCTCTACGACACGGTCGTGGTGTTCCATCGCATCCGTGAGAACAGCCATAACCTCGTTAAGCACACGTTCCAGCAGATGGCGAACGACTCCATCAACCAGGTGCTCGCGCGCTCTATCAACACCACGGTCACGAGCCTCATCCCCGTGGTCTGTCTGCTTGCCTTCGGTGGGTCGACCCTCAAGGACTTCGCGTTCGCGCTCGTGGTGGGCCTCACGCTCGGTGCGTACTCGTCGGTGGGCGTGGCAAGCCCGCTCTATGCGCTCTGGAAGGAGCGGGAACCGCGGTTCCAGGCGCTCAAGCGCAAGCACGAGGCGCGGGCCCGCGCGTAACTTCAGCGCCACGAGACTCGCATGTCGCATGATACGGCCGGGGCCGGCACCGCATGGGGTGTCGGCCCCGGCGGTTAGAATGGGGTCATGACCGCCATCGCTTCCACCACCAACTCGCCGCACTGGTCCACCGCTCCCGCCGATCCCCGTGCGGTCGCTGAGCTCTCGGCGGCCACGGGGCTCTCGACGGTGACCGCTACCATCCTGCTCTCACGTGGTATCACGACTGCCGAGGACGCACGACGCTTCCTCGAGCCGTCGCTCGCGCGTGACTGGGTTGAGTCCGCCGACATCCCGGGTATGGACGAAGCCGCCGCGCGCGTGGCCGAGGCGATCCGGGGCGGCGAGCGCATCGTGGTCTTCGGGGATTTCGACCTGGATGGAATCTCGTCCGCGGCACTCGCCGCGCTCGGGATCGCCGCGCTCGGGGGAGTCGTCGAGGCGACGGTGCCGCACCGGTTCCGCGAGGGGTACGGGTTGACCGAGGCTTCGATGAGCCGTCTGGTGGCGATGAAGCCGGACCTCGTGGTCACCGTCGACTGCGGCATCTCCAACGCGGCCGAGGTGTCGCTCCTCGCGGGCCATGGCATCGACGTCGTGGTGACCGATCACCACGAGCCTGGGGAGGGCGTGCCTGACGGCGTCCCGGTGGCCAACCCGAAGCTTACAGACGGGGGGCCCGCACTGGCGGGCGCCGGCGTGGCGCTCGTACTGGTGCAGGCGGTGGGCGCACTGCTGGGACGTCCGGACGCCTGGCATGAGCTGACCGACCTCGCGACGCTCGGGACGGTTGCGGACGTCGTGCCGCTCGTTGGTCCGAACCGGGCGCTCGTGGCCGACGGGCTCGCGCGAACGCGCGCGACGCCGCGTGCCGGCATCGCCGCGCTCGCGGAGGTCGCTACCGTATCGACAGAGAGCCTCACGGCCGAGCAGGTGGCCTTCGCGCTCGGGCCACGGTTGAACGCGGCGGGTCGCATGGCCGAGCCGGCGGCAGCGCTCGACCTGCTCATGACGCGCGATCCTGACCGTGCGCTCGAGCTCGCCCGCGGTCTTGACGAGCACAACCGGCTTCGGCAGGCGGTCGAGGCCGACCTGTATGCCATCGCCCTTGCGCAGGCCGAAGATGGATTCCGCAAGGGGGACCGTGTCGTGGTGGTCGCGGGCGAAGGCTGGCACGAGGGTGTGCGCGGTATCGTTGCCTCGCGGCTCGTGACGCGCTTTGGCGTGCCCGCACTCGTGCTCAGCATCGACGGAGACGAGGCGCAAGGATCCGGCCGCAGCATCGAGGGGGCCGACCTGCATGCGGCCCTCAGTCGCATCGAACCGATGCTGACACGGTTCGGGGGTCACGCGATGGCGGTCGGCGTCACGCTGCCCGCAGCCGCGCTCGATGCGCTGCGCGCGGCGCTCGCCGAATGGGGAAGATCGCTGCCTGCTGAGATCTTCGTCCCGCGGGTCGCCGTAGACGCCGAGGTGTCGCTCGACACACTCTCGCGCGACCTCGCTGCTGAGATCGCGCTGCTCGGCCCGTTCGGATTCGCGAACCGTCGCCCACTGCTTGCGGTGCGCGGCGTGTTCATGAGCGGGCGCCGACGCGTCGGCAAGGCCGAGGACCACCTGAGCTTCACGGCATACGACGGTGTTGCCGAGGTGCGTGCGATCGCCTTCCGCGCCCCGGAGATCGAGCGGCTGGCGGTCACCGATACGGCGGTTGATGTCGCATTCGAGCTCGACGTTGACGAGTGGCGTGGGGTTGAGCGCGTGCGCATGCTCTCCCGGCATGTCCGGGTGCGCGACGCGGGAGCCCACGCGGGTGCCGGAACACTCGTGGAGGACCTCTTCGCCCATGCCGACGAGATCCT
The DNA here is from genome assembly GCA_016933785.1 of Coriobacteriia bacterium. GTDB lineage: Bacteria > Actinomycetota > Coriobacteriia > Anaerosomatales > Anaerosomataceae > Anaerosoma. Next base: position 8,020 of record JAFGAG010000081.1, read on the forward strand.
TGCGCGTGGCGAATACGCGGGGATCGAGGACGCCGGGCAGTTCCACACCAAACTCGCGGGCGTGACGTTCGAGGGGCGGCAGTCTGTGGTCGCGCGTCTCGTCGCAGGGATGCCGCTGAGGATAGAGCGGCAGCCGGCGAACCCTCACGACGCCAACGCGTGCGCCGTCTTCGACCCCTTCGGTGACCAGGTCGGTTTCCTCAACCGGCGGCTCGCCGCGGTGCTTGCTCCCGTGCTCGATGCCGGCGTGGAGTACGACCTCGAGGTGGCGGATGTCACCGGTGGCGCCGACGGCGCGAGCCTCGGCGTCAACGTCCTGGTGAGCAGACGGGCGGGGGAGGCTCCGGGCGAGACCTCCGCTGCGGAGCGAGCAGCCGAGCGCCGCGAAGAGCTTCGTACGATGGATTCGGCTGCACGCGACGCGGAGCTCGTTCGTCACTTCATCGGAGAGCGTCAGCTGCACGCCGCGCAGGCCGAGGCGCTCGGCCATCTTGCGGCGGGTCGCTCGACGCTTGCGGTGATGGCGACCGGCCGCGGAAAGTCCCTCGTGTTCCACGTTCACGCCGCGCGCGAGGCCATCGTAGGCGGGCGAGCGTCGGTCTTCGTCTATCCGCTGCGCGCTCTCGTGGCCGACCAGGCGTTCCACCTCGAGGAACGCTTCGCCGAGCTGGGGTGTGCGGTGCGAACGGTCACGGGCGAGACATCGCCCGGCGGGCGTGACGAGGCGTTCGGCGCACTCGCTGACGGCTCGCTCGATGTGGTGCTGACGACGCCCGAGTTCCTCGATCATCACGCCGCACGCTTCTCGGACTGCGGCCGCGTCGGCTTCGTGGTGGTGGACGAGGCTCACCACGTGGGTCTGTCGCGCGCCGGTCACCGGCCGGCGTACGCGCGTCTGGACAGCGCTCTGAGCACATTGGGAGATCCGCTCGTTCTCGCGGTGACCGCCACCGCGCCCGCCGACGTTGCCGAGGCCATCCGGTCCACACTCGGAGTGCGCGAGCTCGTACTCGACCCGACCACGCGGGAGAATCTGCGCATCGTGGATCGGCGAGGCGCGAGTGACAAGCCTGCGGTCGTCTCGTCGCTCGCTGCCACCGGCGAGAAGGTGATCGTGTACGTCAACAGCCGGGACATGTCGGTGCGTCTCGCCCGGCAACTGCGGGCGGCCGTTCCCGACTTGAACCACCGGGTCGCTTTCTACAACGGCGGCATGAACCGCGAGTCGCGGCACGCGGTGGAGCGGGCGTTCCGGGAGGGCGACATCACCGTGGTGGTCGCGACGAGCGCCTTCGGTGAAGGTGTCGACATCCCCGACGTGCGCCACGTGGTCCTCTATCACCTGCCGATGGGCGAGGTCGAGTTCAACCAGATCTGCGGCCGCTGCGGGCGCGACGGGGCGCCGGCGTCGGTGCACCTGGTCTTCGGGCCGTCGGATGCACGGCTCAACCGCATGATCCTCGAGTCGGCGGCCCCGCCGAGAGACGACTTGGCAGCGCTGTACCTCGCACTGAAGGACCTCGGCGCAGACGGCGCCGACGCCATCGAGATCACCAACGCTGACTTGGCCGAGCGCGTGAAGGCACGCCGGCCCGGCTCCGGCCTTTCGGAGAAGGGCGTCTCCACCGGCATAGGCGTGTTCCGCGAGCTGGGACTGGTGGCGAGCGAGGGGATGGGAGCGTACCGACGCCTCGCACTGCTCCCGGCGCCCGAGGCGAAGCTCGATCTCACGAGCTCGGTGCGCTACACAGAGGGTCTCGACGAGCTCGAGAGCTTCGAGGGATTCCGTGCCCGCGCGCTCGAAGCGACGGCAGATGAGTTGCTGCATGCCTTCAATCGTCCTATCCTGCCCACACGACACCAGCCGGAGTCGTGAACCCCGGAGGCGCCGCGTGTCCGTCACGCTCGAAGGCATAGAGGCGCAGGTCCGCTCCTACAACCCCTCGGCAGATCTGCGGGGGCTTGAGGAGGCGTATCAGTTCGCCCTCGAGCATCACGCAGGGCAGATGCGCCGCTCGGGTGAGCCGTTCATCAACCATCCGCTCGAGGTGGCGATGATCCTCGCGAGCCTCAACCTGGATACCGCCACGCTGCAGGCCGCGATCCTCCACGACGTCGTCGAGGACAGCGGGGTGAGCCTCAAGGAGGTCCGGAAGCGGTTCGGCGACGAGGTGGCTGCGCTCGTGGACGGCGTCACCAAGCTCGGCCGCATCAAGGTGTCGTCACTTGCCGAGGCCCAGTCGCAGAACATGCGCAAGATGCTCATCGCGATGGCCAAGGACATCCGGGTCATCCTCATCAAGCTCGCCGACCGGCTCCACAACATGCGGACGCTCGCCGCGCTCGATCCGGAGAAGCAGCGGCAGAAGGCCATCGAGACGATGGAGATCTACGCGCCGCTCGCGCACCGTCTCGGCATCTCGTCGATGAAGTGGGAACTTGAGGATCTCGCGTTCTACTACCTCGAGCCGCGGAAGTTCGCGCAGATCCAGAAGATGGTGGCCGAGAGTCGCGCCGCGCGTGAGGCGTACCTGCATCAGGTGATCGACCAGCTCTCCACCGAGCTCGAAGCGATCGGCGTGTCGAGCGAGATCTCGGGTCGACCGAAGCACCTGTACAGCATCTACCAGAAGATGAGTCGGCGCGGTAAGGACTTCTCCGAGATCTACGATCTCATCGCGCTCCGCGTGATCGTGGACTCGGTCAAGGACGTCTACGGCGCTCTCGGCACGGTGCACTCGATCTGGAAGCCGGTGCCGGGCCGCTTCAAGGACTACGTGGCGATGCCCAAGTTCAACATGTACCAGTCGCTGCACACCACCGTCATCGGGCCCGCTGGCAGGCCGCTCGAGATCCAGATCCGCACCGAGGAGATGCATCGCACCGCCGAGTACGGCATCGCCGCGCACTGGCGGTACAAGGAGGGCGGCCGGACCGACGAGGCGTTCGATGAGCGGCTCTCGTGGCTGCGCCAGATGCTCGAGTGGCAGACCGAACTCAAAGACCCGCGCGAGTTCATGGAAGCGCTCAAGATCGACCTGTTCGAGGACGAGGTGTTCGTCTTCACGCCCAAGGGTGA
>JAFGAG010000009.1 GCA_016933785.1 Coriobacteriia bacterium
CGCACCGGTGAACGCACCCTTCTCGTAGCCGAAGAGCTCGCTCTCCAGAAGCGTCTCAGGAAGCGCTCCCGCGCTGATGGAGATGAACGGCTTGCTCGCACGCGATGAGAGACGATGCAGCGCACGCGCCACGAGCTCCTTACCGGTACCCGATTCGCCATAGACCAGGACCGTTGCCCCCGTGGGGGCGACCTTCTCGACGGTGGCCAGGAGCTCCAGCATGGCGGGGTCCGCAGCGACGATACCCTCGATGTCCCAGTCGCGGTCCAGCTCCTCGCGCAACCGATCCACCTCGGCCGCGAGCGCCTCGACCGCGAGTGCCTTCTCGATGCTCAGCTTGAGCTCGTCGAGGTCGAACGGCTTGGTCAGGTACTCGTTCGCGCCCGCCTTCATCGCCTCCACCGCCGTCTGCACGTTACCGTGCGCGGTGAGCATGATGACCGGGAAACGGTGGCCCTTGGCGCGGAGCCTCCGCAGGACCTCCATGCCGTCGGGCGCGGGCATCTTGTGATCGAGGATGACGATATGCGGATCCTGTTCGGCGATGGCGGTCAGTGCCTCTTTGCCGTCCGCCGCTTCGATGACCTCATACCCTTCGGCTTCCAGCGCCTGGCTGAGCACCCAGCGCATGTTCTTCTCGTCATCGGCGATGAGCACGCGGTCCTTCATCGGCTCGCTCCTGTTCCTTCAGAGGGAAGCACGACGGTGAACGTCGTGCCCCGTCCTGGTGTGCTCGCTATCTCGATCCTGCCGCCGTGCTGGTCGATGATACGGTGCACGATGGTGAGGCCGAGCCCGGTCCCGGCATCGCGCGTGGAGAAGAACGGATCGAAGACCTTGTCCGCAATCTCAGGCTCCATGCCCGGACCCGTGTCCGCGACAGACACGTACACGTATTCCCGGTCGCCCCACGCCCGCATCCGGATCGTCCCGCCGGTCTCCTCCATCGCCTGCACGGCGTTACTGACGAGGTTCACGAAGACCTGCTTGAGCTGGTCGGCATCGGCGAACACCGTAAGATCCTCGCGCTCGTAGGTGGTCGCTATCGCGACACTCGCCTGCCCGGCGAAGCGGCTCGTGAACAGTACCACGTCATCGAGTACCGAGCGCACGTCGGTCGTCCTGAGCGTGGGGGCCGATGGTCGGCCGAAGTCCAGCAGCGCCTTGATCACACGGTCCAGCCGGTCGATCTCCTGCCTGATCACGCGCATGACCTCGGCGGTACGGACCGGGTCGACGCCCGACTCCTCCACAAGTTGGACCGACGCCTTGATGATGCCGAGCGGGTTGCGCACCTCGTGCGCCACACCGGCCGTGAGTTCCCCCATCGCGGCCAGCCGGTCGGCCCGAATGAGCTGGTCGGTGAGCGCTTTGACCTCCGAGACGTCCTCGATGCTGACCACAGCGCCGAGCACGCGACCGCCGTCGTCGCGCATCCGTGCTATCGAGACCCGTGCATGCAGTGTCTTGCCGCTCGTGGTCTCGAGCGTCATGTCGTCCACCCGCCGCTGTGCGACTCCCCGGAGCACCTGCTGCAAGGCGATCTCGAGACCGCCGTCGTCCGCGAACAGGACACCGAGCCGCCGTGGCACCATGTCGGCCTCGCGCATCCCGAGCGCGCGCTCCGCGGCAGTGTTGACGGTCGCCACGGAGCCGTCCGGCCCTACGGTGACCACACCGGAGGTGATCGACTGCAGTATGGCCTGCGTGTAGTGCTGGATCGTCACGAGCTGGATCGCGCGTTCCTCGAGGGTGTGGTAGGCGCTCTCGAGCTCACGGCTCACCGCCCGCAGGTCGCGAGCCTTCTTCTCTTCCAGGTCTCGCAGCCAGCCGAACAGGAAGCCCACAGCCAGGAACATGACGATCTCGTAGAGGTTGTCGACGTTCGGACCGACCAGGCCGCCCATCGACACCTGGGCGTGCGGGCCGAACGTGAGCGCCGTCGCCAGCGCCGTGACGAGCCCGCCACGCCACCCGAAGACGAAGCCGGCGTAGATGATCGGTACGTAGTAGAGCTTCCGGTAGAGCAGGTGCATCGCCATCGTCTCTGGCGAAGTGGTGGTGAACAGATGGAGCGCCGTGATCGCCGCAAGCAGGAAGACGATCAGCACGACATCGTTGCGCGACGCCTCCAGCATCCCGGCTTCCCCCGCGGCACCGGCGTCTCGTCTGTCCCGCCCGCTCATCGCCGCTTCCTCGCCCACGAGGGCTCGATGCCGAGTTCCTCGCGGTACTTGGCCACCGTCCGACGCGCGACGCTGACGCCCAGCTCACCCAGTGCGTCGGCGATCCGCTGGTCCGAGAGCGGTTTCGCCGGGTCCTCCTCTTCGACGAGCTCGCGGATGCGCTTGCGCACGGTGGTCGAAGCCACGTCCATGCCGGTCGAGGTGCGGTAACCTCCCGAGAAGAAGTGCTTCAGCTCGAACAGACCGTAGGGCGTGGCCATGTACTTTCCGGTCACACCGCGGCTCACCGTGGAGAGGTGCACCCCGAGTTCGACTGCGACGTCCTCGAGGCGCAGCGGCCGAAGGTCGCCCTGCCCGTCCTCGAAGAAGTCACGCTGGACCTCGAGTACGATCTCGGTGATGCGGCTCACCGTGTCGCGGCGACGATCGACGTTGCGCATGAAGCTCTCCGCGGCCCGGATCTTGTCCTTGAGGTACCGCCGCGTCTCATCGTCAGCCGAGGAGCCCGATCGGAGCATGGAGCGGTAGCGGGAGTTCACCCGGAGTCCGGGTACGGCCTCCGAGTTGGGCATCACGAGCCACTCGTCGTCGAAGCGCCTGACCGTCACATCCGGGACGATGTAGGCCGGTGCCGAGCCAGGCGAGAACGCTCCCGCCGGACGCGGGTTGAGCATGCGAAGCGACTCGACCGCCTCGCGGACCGCGACCTCGTCGGTGCCGAGCGCACTCGCGATCTTACGGAAGCGATTGGCGGCGACATCGTCGAGGTGCGCATCGATGATACCGAGCACGAGCGGCGTGTCGATGCCGATGACCTCGGCCTGTATGCGCAGCGCCTCGATCACCGTGCGCGCACCGACTCCCGGGGGGTCGAGCTGCTGGACCGCGGCGAGCGCGAGCGTGACGAGCTCGAGCGGTACATCCGCGATCGCCGAGATCTCCTCCTCGGTACCTACGAAGAAGCCGTCCTCGTCCAGCGAGCCGACGATGGCGCGCGCGGCGAGCGCGACCTCCTCGCTGATGTCGAGCATGGCCAGCTGGGCGATGAGATGCTCGGCGAACGACGTGACACCGCCGACGAACTCCTCGGCGTTGACGTCCTCCGCGCCTGGGTCGCGTGGACCGGAGCCGTCCATGTGCTCAAGCTCCTCGTACTGGTCGAGCCACTCGTCCCACGCACGCTCGTCCTCGATGTCGGTATCCGCTTCGCGTTCCTCGGCATCGGGCTGATCGTAGTCATCCTCATCGAGCTCGAGGACGGGGTTCTCGAGTATCTCGGCCTGAACGAGCGCCTGCAATTCGGCGACGGGCATGGCAAGGATGGTGAGCCCCTGGTAGACCTGGGGCGAGAGGGTCATCTTCTGCCGGAGTTCCGGCCGTTGCACGAGGTCCATGGGGCCTCCGGGGATCGCAGCACTAGCAAACAACGTACCACGCCTATTATACGCCGCTTGCGTCGCCGCCTAACGCCTCGGTGTCGACCACCGGCATCTCGGCCGGTACGCGGGTGCTCGCCTGCGACAACATCACCGCTACGACGACGAGCACGCCGCCAAGGAGCTGGAGCGGGGTCAGATGTTCACCGAAGACGAACCACGCGACGATCCCGGCGATGACGGGTTCGATCGTGGACGTGACAGAGGCTTGCGTCGCTTCGATCATGGAAAGCGCCTTCAGGAACGCACCGAAGGGGATGATCGTGCTCACGACAGCGAGTGCGAGGACCGCAAGCGCCGCGCGGTGGTCCGAGAGCAGGCTCAGGATCGGGCCCGGGCCGCCGAGCACGATGAGCCAGAACACGGCGGCGAATCCGAGGCCGTAGGTCAGGAGCGTCCAGGGCCTGAACCTGGTCGCTGCGTACTTGCCCATGAGCGAGTAACCAGCGAAGAACACCGCCGACGCGAGGCCCCAGAAGAGCCCCTCCGGGGGCACGACAAGACCCTTGGGGCCCAGCGCCCCTACCATGAGTGCGCAGCCCGCGACGGAGAGCGTCACAGCCGCGGGCAACGCGAGCGTCAGACGCTCTCCCAGGAGCGTCACGGAGAAGACAAGGACAATGACCGGCGCGAGGTACTCCAGCAGGATCGCGGTCGCCACACCGGTGAGCGAGATGGTCTTGAAGTACGCGAAGTGCACCATCGCCAGACCCAGCACACCGAAGACCATCAGGAACGGGATGTCACGGCCCCTGATGCGCAGCGCCTGCCGGCGTCGTGTTGACAGATAGGCGAACGCTATCACGGTGGAGACCGCCGCCCGGGCCGCGGAGAGCACGATGGGGTCGACCTCGATCCCGAGTGGCGGGAACGGCCACCCTGCGGTCTCAGGACCAGGCATCGAGAACAGCCACTTGGCGAGCAAACCCCCGCCCGCCCAGCAGAACGCGGCGACCAGCACGAGTGCATAGCCCTCGGCCCGCTTACCGGTGTCGCTGCTGCGGTCGCGTGCGCTCACAGCAGCCCGCTCCGCTCCTGCTCGGCGGTCTTCTGACGCTGGTACTCGTCGAGCGGCTCCAGGTGGGCGATGGCGTCGACCACCTCCGGGAAGCCCTCCACGATCGCCTGCTCGACCCGCTCGGCGATCGCATGCCCCCGGGCCACACTGATCGCGGGGTCAACCTGCACGTGCACGTCCACGTAGACCTCGCTCTCGCTCCCCCGGGTCCTGACGTCGTGACAGCCGAGCACGCCGTCCACCTCGAGCGCGCGCGCCGATACCTCGGCCGGGTCCAGACGGGCCGTGTCCGCGAGCGATCCGCCCGCCGACGCGAGGACGCGGAACGCCGTCACCACGATGAACACGGCGACGAGCAGCCCCAGTATCGGATCGGCGATCGGATAGCCGAGCCGGACCGCCGCAAGGCCGCCGATGACACCGAGGGTCACGAGCACATCGCTCGCGGTATGGCTCGCATCGGCCTTCAGGAGTTCGCTGCCCATCCTCTTACCTACCCGCCGCTCGAGGGTGGTGACCACGAGGTTGATGGCGAGGGTGACGAGCATGACCGCGAAGCTCGTCGCATCCACAGCGGGCCCGGTGCCGGGGTCCTGAAGACGCGCGAACGCCGACGAGCCGACCCGCCACGCCGCGAAGAGGAGCAGCGCGCCGATAGCCGCGGAAGCGAACGTCTCGTACTTGCCGTGGCCGTAAGGATGTCCCCTGTCAGCCGGACGTGCCGCAAGCCCAAGGCCAACGAGCCCGATGATGTTCGATGTGCCGTCGAAGAGGGAATGAAAGCCGTCCGCGGTGATCGAGACCGAGTCGATGAAGAAGCCATAGCCGAGCTTCGCTGTCGCCACTCCGACGTTCAGGAGCAGGACCCACCACAGCACACGCCGGATCTCCCGCGTGCGACTGATGTCGGTCGTGCTCGGTCGTGAGTAACCCATGACGCTCCCCGCTTGCCGATTATACCCCCTAGGGGTATATTGACCCTGGACATTCACTCGATTCTACGCCAGCACCGCATCCGCGCAAGGAGCCTGACGATGAACCAGACGCCCGGAATCTCCGCGCTCGCAACCGACGATGAGCGCCGCAAGATCATCAACCGCCTGAAGCGGCTTGAAGGCCAGGTGCGCGGCCTTCAGACGATGATCGAGTCAGACAAGGACTGTGAGTCGGTGCTGACCCAGATCATGGCAGCGAAATCCGCCCTCAACCAGGTGGGCCTACACATCATCGGGCACTCCATGAAGACGTGTCTGGTGGATGACAGCGTGAAAGACCGTGACGAGCTCATAGATGAGGCGATCAAGGTCTTCCTGAAGTACTCAAGCTGCGTCCAGTGATGAGGCCTTCGCCCTGAATGAAGGCCCCGACCGGGGCCATGCGCCCCTGAGCGCGGGCTCTAGATGCTGCAGGCGGCATCGATCAGCTGCGCGACCGATGCGTCGATGCCGACGATCTCACCCTGGGTCAGTCCATCGGATTCGCTCCAGACGGACACCGGGCGTATCGCGCTCACCCACACCGCGTCACCGTCAGCGTAGATGTGCATCTTGCACACGTCGGTGAGCCCTCCAGGCATCGCCACATCCAGAACCGTGAACGGCTGGATCCTGAATCCCTTCGCGGCGAGCGCCGCCTGAAGGTCATGCCTGCGTACGACGTCGAAGCCGTGCGAGCGCACGGCGCGCTCGACGGCTTCGACCATCTGGGGGAACGTCAGCCGACCTTCCCGTCTGTATGTCAGATCCATGACCACCACCATGCCGGATGGGCCGCACGGGCCTTGTGGCTACCCTCAGCCAAAGCCCCCGCGCGGAATGCATCCGACGCTCGTACTCACGGGCCTGGCAGCGAACCCGCCACCGACACCCGTCTCAACGTGCGTGGACCCGCACTCGGGACACACCTTGTCAGACTCCCGAAGCATACGCATCAAGAACCTGTCGAACTCGTGCCCACACTCCTTGCAGTGCAGTTCGTACGTCGGCATCGCGGACCTAGACCAGCCCGAACTCGCGGCCGAGCGCGTCTGCCCCGCGCGCACCGACGACCTGCGTTACAAGACTACCACCCTCGAACTTGGCGATGGTGGGGATGCTCATGATCCCGTAGCGCATAGCCACATCGCGGGCCTCATCGACGTTCACCTTCACGAACGCCACCGAGTCACCCACCTTGCCGGCCAGCTTCTCCAGCTCAGGGGCGACCATGCGGCACGGTCCGCACCACGGGGCCCAGAAGTCGACGATGACAGGCTTGCCGGCGTCGAGGACCTCGGACTGGAACTGCGCCTCGGTTATCTCACGGACGGAATGGCTCAAAGGAATCTCCTCCTCGGTAAGGACATCTTACAGGAGCAGTATACCCCTTGGGGTATCTATGTCAATGGCCTGTGGCGGTTCGCCGTGAGTTCATCTATCGTCATCAATGACAGAAGGAGGTCCCGTGCCCTACTGGCTCGCCCTTCTCGCGGGCAGTCTCGTCTTCGGTTCGTGCCTCGTCGCGGCGATGGTGCTCCCCCGCCATTACGCGACGCTCACCATACTTCTGGGTATCGGCGGCTTCGTGGCCACGCTTTACATACTCGGAACCATCGCACAAGTGTACTCCACGCCGGTGGCGATCGGGGCGGCAGTGCTCGTGGTAGTTGCGGGCATCTCGCTCGGGTACACCATCGCGGCTTCGACGATCCCGCACCTGGCGGATCTGCCGCGCGGGACCACTTCCCTTCCCCCCGCACGCCCCGTGGATTCTGCGATCGTCCTGCTCGAATCAGCCGAGCCGGACCGATACGACCCGCGCGCCGTCGCCCACCGGCACAACCTCCTCGCGGACAGCGCCGAGATCGAACTGCCGCTCACGGCTATCCCGTTCATCTTCCTCACGGAGAAGACCCGATACCGCGCGGTCGGTGGAAGCGCACCGGGCCATCGTGCCGCACGATCGCTCGCCGAGAAGGTGGAGGCTCTCTGGGATGAAGGGAAGGCGCCGGAGGTGGCGCTCGCGTCGAATCAGTACCCCGGCGACCTCCGCGCTGTCGTGGCGGCACGGATCGCCGCGGGCGCCGACCGGGTCGTGGTCGTGGCACTCGGCGCGACTGAGTCTGCGGCCACAGACCGCGCGCTCGAGTCGCTCGATGCCGGCGAAGGTCGTGCTCTCGCCTCCCGGGTGACCGTTGCGCCTTCCATCTGGCACGACAGCGGGCTCGTATCACGGCTGGTCGAGCGCATAGTCGCATGCGTGGGCGACACGCCTCGCGCGCACATCGGTGTCGCCCTCGTCTGCCCCGGAGCGCCCGAGGTGTGGGAGCACCGGTACGCCGGGGCGGCAGAGACCGAGAACTACTTCGTCCAGCGTGTGCGGATGCGCCTCACGGAAGCCGGACTGAAGTGCGACCACCTGCGTGTGGCGTGGCTGGAATGGCAGGCGCCGGACGTCACCGAGACCGTCCGTCACCTTGCGGTACTCGGCTGCCAGCGCATCATCTGCGTGCCGGCCACCACCGTGCTCCCCACACTGGACACACTGCTCGAGCTTGAACGGGCGACCACGTACGCGCGTGTGCCCGACTCCGTTTCCGTGGTGACGCTCGGCGCGTGGGCCGACGACGACGCGATAGCCCGGGCGGTACGCGCAGCTGCCACCTCGGCACTCGAGGGTGCCGGAAGACAGGACTCAGGCGCGCTCTGACGCCATGCTGCGGCGCGAGATCTTGCAGCGCTCCTGGTTGAACGCCTGCCGACGCCTGATCTTGGGGATGCTCCGCATGTATCTGAAAGCGAGGGCAAGACCGCCGCGGTCGGCCTCCGCATGCGTCTCAAGGGCGTCGATGCTGCACCGCAGATCCTCGGCGGTGGTGCCGCGGAAGACGGTGTACCCCTTGCCTACCCCTCTGAGAACGTGGGCGTCCGAGCCGCCGACTGCGGCGACACCGAGACCGCCGGTGAACATCTTGGCGGCAAGGCGGTTGGCCCAGATGAGATACGGGACCGAGTTGTAGACCTCGAGCGCGTGGAACGCGAGGTCGCGTGCGGCGTCGGCCAGCCTGCTACGGCCGAACGGACCGAACACCCCCTGCGCGGAGAACGGATGCGGGATGATAGCGATGCCGCCCTGCTCGGTGATGCGCCGTACGGTCTCGGCCGGAGTGAGTCCCGCGGGGATCTCCTCGGTGAGGAACAGGCCGAGCACGTGGCCCTCGGTGGTGGACATCTCCTCACCGACCACGACCTCGACACCGTACACGTCCTCGAGCTCCTTGGCGAACAGCGCGCCCTCGATGGTGTTGTGGTCCGTGATCGCGATGACTTTGAGGTCGGTGTGGGTGGCCACATACTCGAGTATCTCGGGAATGGTGGCGATGCCGTCGCTGTGGGTCGAATGGATGTGAAGATCGGCCTTGCTCCAGACCTCTGTGCTCACACTGTCCCCGTATCCCTCGTGGGTCGGTCCTCGCGCGATGAAGCAAGGACCGTACCGTCTTATGCGCTATTCATCGGCACGGAGTGACCGCCACTACACACCGCATCGGTAGACGGCAGCGATGATCATCGACCGCACAAGCCGTGGCGGGAACGCGCTACTGCGAAGCGGCCCACTCGCCGAGGCGGGCGATCCCTGCCTCGAGCCGCTCCATGGATGTCGCGTAACTCACACGGAGGAACCCTTCGCCCCCCGGTCCGAAATCCCTGCCGGGAGCGATGGCCACCCCGGCCTCCTCCAGCAATCGCGAAGCGAGACGCACCGAGTCACCATCCCAGTGCCGGGCATCTGCGAAGACGTAGAACGCGCCGAGCGGCTCGGTCGCGACCTTCAGACCGACGGAACGCAACGCGGGCACGAGATAGCGCCTCCGCTCGTCGTAAACGGCGCGCATGCGAGCGACATCGTCCTGCGCACGCAGCAGCGCGGCAGTGCCCGCCACCTGTACGAAGTTGCTCGCGCATAGGAAGAAGTTCTGCTGGATCTTCTCGGCGGGTCTGACGAACTGCGGCGGCGCGATGAGATAGCCCAGCCGCCATCCCGTCATCGCGTAGGCCTTGGAGAAGCCGTTGAGGACGAACGCGCGGTCGGTGAACTCGAGAACGCTGTGGCAACGGCCCTCGAACTGCAGACCATGGTAGATCTCGTCACTCGCGAGCCAGACGCCGTGCTCCTCGGCGAGCCGGGCAAGATGTCTGAGGTCCTCGGGGCCGAGCACGCCACCGGTGGGATTGGACGGGGAGTTCACCATGATCGCCTTGGTGCGCGGCGTGATGGCGCGCTCCACCTCATCTATCCGATAGCGGAAGCCGTCCTCGGCACGCACCTGCACGGGCACGGGAACGCCGCCGAGGAAGTTCACGTAGTTGGGATACGCCGGGTAGCAGGGGTCTGGCATGATGACCTCGTCGCCGGGGTCGAGAAGCGAGCCGAAGAGGAGCAGCATCGCCGGCGACGTGCCCTGTGTGACGACGATCGATCCGGGGTCCACAGTGACGCCGTAGTCCTCCCGTGCCCGGAGTGCGACAGCATCCCGAAGGTCGGGCAGGCCGAGCGAGGGCGTGTAGCCCGTCTCCCCCGCGTCCATGGCGGCTTCCGCGGCCTTGACGATGACCGCCGGCGTGACGAAGTCGGGGTCGCCGATCTCAAAGTGCACGATGTCGCGACCGGCCGCCTCGAGTTCACGCGCGCGTGCGACCACGTCCATCACAATGAAGGGGCGTATCGACTCGGCACGCTTGGAGACGTCGGTCATGTCACTCTCCTTCGATGCGGGCGGCATATAGACGTGCGATGTAGATGGAGCGCGCCTCGAGCCGACGCAGGTCGGCGAAGCCGATGTCGCGGGTCGCCACGATCTCGTGCGGTGGTTCGGGGTCGAAACGCAGCCCGAGCTCATCGGCGTCGGAATACAGGGCCGTGCCCGGTAGGACGTGGAGGGTAGAGGTCTGTATCTTGCCTGGATCAAGCTCGAGGCAGAACGCCACGCCCGCGAGGAAATCCTCTGCGGTGTCGCCGGGCAGGCCCGCGATGAGGTCGGTCTCGACGCTGATGCCCTGACGCTTGAGGGCCGCGACCCCCGCTGTGAACCGCTCCGGATCGAACCTCCGACGGCAGGTGGCAAGAGCGGCGTCCCCGATGCTCTGCGGGCCCGTCTCCACCGAGATGACACCGGCGCTGCGCAGGAGCTCCGCGGCCGCATCGTCAATCCGTTCGATATCAACCTCGACGGTGTGCAGCGTGAGCCCACGGGCCGCGTACGGAGCGAGCACGCCCGCGAGCCACTCCAGCCGTTCGCCGGTGAGGTTGAAGACCGAGTCGATGAAGGAGAACTGGCGCACGCCCCGCTCGCCGGCAAGGTAGGCGATCTCGGCCTCGACGCGCTCGCGGCCGAACGAGCGGACGCGCGCGTACCCCTTGCCTTCGAAGCAGTACGCGCACTCGTGCGGACAGCCACGGAACGTCTCGATGTACGCACTTCCCTCCCGCGGCTCCAGAACGCCGGTCAGGTAGGGCGACGGGATGGAGTCAAGCTGCGGGATGAGCGGACGGTCCGGCGCCGCCAGGGGCGCGCCCGACGCGTCGCGCGCGGTGACGCCCTCTGCCCGCGAGAAGGGCTTAGCGCGGCGTGCGAGGTCGAGCACATCGGCGAATGCCGCCTCGCCCTCGCCGCGGATGATCGCGTCGATCTCGGGGTGTGCGCGCAGCACGCTCTCGGCGATCGGCCCGACCTCAGGCCCACCAAGGACGATGCGAACGTCGGGAAGCGCCTGTCTCACGATGCGACAGATGTCGTATATCGCGCCTGCGCTCCAACAGAAGACCGACACGGCGAGCACGTCGGGCTCAAGCCCGATGATGCGGTACGAGATCCACCACGGGTCGTCGTCGGTGGTGAGATCGAGTGTCTGGAAGCCGACACGACCCTTCAGCCGTTCGTCGGCCTGTGCATACGCACGCAGGTAGCCCAGCGCAAGTGACTGGTAGCCCGGAGAGTTGAGCGCCAGCAGCGCGACTTTGAGTGGGGCGGTCACCGCTGCCCACCTCCGCTGGCCACGCCGTCGGCGACCCCGTGCAGGCGGTGTGAGGCCGGAAGCGGCAGCGACCCATCCGTCGAGACCCAGATCCGGTTGACCATGCCCGTGTCGCACGCGGCCTCGATCATGGCCTCAGCTGAGGCGGATAGGGGGCCGGTGCTGACGAGCCGAACGGCATCGAACCCCCGCGCGCCGCACTCGGCGACAATGGCGTGAAGCTCGGGCAGCGTATGCCTGCAGACCGGTACCACGGCCGTCACAACGACGGCGCGCCCCATCTCCAGCGCAGCGGCGCGGTACGCCGCGCACCCCGCCCGCGCGGCCGCTCCCCTCCCCGGTCGGCCGATGCGCTCGTCGTGGGCGGCATCATGGGCGCCGAGAACGCGGACCCACAGGTGACGGACGCCCGCGTGCAGCACTCCGGGGGCGTTCCCGTGAACGGCCAGCGCGCTTCCGTCGGTCTCCAGCGCGATCCGCTTGAAGCCCGCGTCACGGCACGCAGCGATCACGCGTGGAAGCTCCGGGTGAGAGAACGGCTCGGGCCCGACAAGCGCCACGCCGTGGGTTCCACGGGCCGCTGCAAGCGCGGCCGCGATATCTGACACCGACAGGTACGCCGCATCGGGTATCGGCGCGCAGCGCGTGCAGCCGGCCGGCGACCCGCTCCCCACCGCTATGGGAACAAGATCGATCATACGCCCTGCCTCGTGTCGAACATCTCGATCGGATCAGGCCCCCGCAGCACCTCACGCGCGACCCGCAGTGACCCACGTGCATCGGCCACGATGCGCCATCGCACCAGCGAGATCGTCCCCTCGCTCACCTCGATGGCGGTGAGCTTGGTGGGATAGACGCATGAGCCGGCGTTGAAGTAGGGCTGTTCGCCGTTGCGAGGGTACTTGAAGCGGTGCGTGTGGCCACAGATGAGCGCCCTGTGATGCCGCTCGATCCACTTGGTGTAGTTGCGCTCTATCTTGTGGCGTTTGTAGGCGTTCTTGGCGGGACTTGCGGGACTCCGTCCTCCGACCGCATGGATGTGACGCCAGAAGTACCGGAGGCCGATCATCGTCGGCAGCCACGCCTGGTCGTTGGCGAAGTCACCCTGATGACCGTGCAGCACCACGATCTCCTGCCCTGTGATGTCGTGACGCAACACGATCGCCTCGCATGGTTCGATACCCGGCAAGAAGTCGTATGTCTGGCCTGAGTACTCGTCTCGATAGACGTGCAGGTTGTCCTTCACATACTCGGGATAGCGCAAGAAGTTGTTGTGGTTTCCCCAGATCAGAATGAACCGGGCATCGAGGTGGAACCGCTTGAGCGCGTCGAAGGAATCGTAGTGGGCATCCTTGATGTGCTTGTAGTGCGGGTGCTCCCACAACTCATCCCCGTCCCCCACCTCAACGTAGGTGAAGCCGTTACTGTAGTAGTGGTCGAGCGCATGCACGTAGGAGTTCTCGTTACGGGTGAACTCGTCGGCCAGGCTCCCGATGCCGCGGTGACAGTCGCAGATGAAGACGAACCGCGACGCGTCCGTGAACGGCACGACCCTCGCCTTCTCGTATGCCTCTGTGAGCCGCTGTTGGGTGCGCACCGGCGTGCCCCCGTCTCCTGTCGTTCACCTGCTGTCCATCGTAGCGCAGACAGGGCCGGGACAGAGATGTGAAAGCGGACGAACCAGGCCGGGTTGGGGCTACATACGCAACAGGGCCCCTCCCCGTCACCGGGAAGAGGCCCTGGTCATCTCTGGTGTCCGAGGCGAGAGTTGAACTCGCACGCCCTTGCGGGCACTAGGCCCTCAACCTAGCGCGTCTGCCATTCCGCCACTCGGA
>JAFGAG010000010.1 GCA_016933785.1 Coriobacteriia bacterium
CGGGCGCCGCCGTGCCAGCGAAGTCACGTGAGGTGAAGCGGGCCGAGGCCGAGGAGCGCAACCGGCTCTATCGCGGCACCAAGGACGCCCGCCGACGGTTGCAGTCGATCGACCGCGAGCTCGTCACCGTGCAGGGCCGCCACGACGAGCTGCTCGCGGTGCTCGGCGACCAGTCTATCTACGAGGACAAAGCCGCGTTCGACGCCGCCCTGGCCGAGTACGCGACCGTGAAGCAGCGCCTCGGAACCCTCGAAGCCGAGTGGTTGGAGGTCTCCGAACGGATCGAGGCTCTGGAGGCCGAGCGGGGGGCGTAGCCGGGGGCGCTGTACGGCGAGTATTGTGAATTTTCCTGATGATGTTCTTGCATAAGAGCCGCTGCGATGGCTATAATGCCTTCAGAGTTGCTTCGGCAACCCCTTACCCCTGAGCCTCAAGGTGCCGGCCTTGAGGCTCTCCCTTTTCTCGGGCCTTTCGCGCGCGTCATCTCCACGACACCGTTCGGCAGCTACTGTATCAGCCGTGGTAGCCGTCACATGCCGACCGTCCATCGATTTCTACCGTTTGCACCCTTAAGGATGCTGGGTGACCGGACGATAGAGAGTGCATGATGATCTCAGACGAACAGGTGCGACGCGTCGCCGAATGCCTCAAGGCCGATCGGGCTTCCGGTGCCGTGCCAGCTCCCCACACACGACCCGATCCCTCGCTCGTCGCCGGTATCGTCGACATGCTTCGCGACGTGCCGGAGCTCCGGCCTGACCGCATGGAGCACGCCCGGCAGATGATCGACGGAAACATGCCCGATTCCGGCGCGCTCGCCTCCAAGCTCGTGGGTCGGGTGCTCTCCGACTCGCTCCGCTAGGGGCACCCGCCCACACCGTACCGCAGGCGCGGAGCCCCACGAGGGGCCCCGCGCTTCTGCTACGATTGGCGGTGCGTCTCGTGAGGCGCGCGGGTGTCTGCAACGACGCGCGAAAGGGTCCCTGTGGAGTACAAGCGGGAACGTCTCGGTGAGGTCCTCGTGCGCTCGGGAGTACTCACCTCCGAGCAGCTGGCGGAGGCGCTCGAGAGTCAGGCCACGCACGGCGGCAAGCTCGGGGAGATCCTCGTCAAGGACGACTTCGCCGACGCGGAGACCATCGCCCGGTCGCTCGCCGAGCAGAAGGGTCTCGACTACATCAGTCTGCTCACCTACCCGGTGGACCGCGACGCCGCGTCCTACCTGTCCGAGCGTGTCGCCCGGCGACTGCAGGCGATCCCGATCGGCTTCATCGATGGTGAGGTCGTCCTGGCGATGGCCGATCCGCTCGACATCGAAGCCATCGACGACGTTCGGCTGCGTACGGGGCGGCAGGTCGTGCCGGTGGTCACCACGCCGGCACAGATCGAGTACGCGATCGACAAGTTCGTCACCTCGGCAGATGCCTTCGAGGACCTCTCCGAGATCGTCACCGACAGCGGGCAGGAGGAGGTCGTCCCGGTCGGCGACGAGGATGTCCCGGTGGTGCGCCTCGTCAACCAGCTGATCCGCGAGGCCGTCCACGACCATGCCAGCGACATCCACATCGAACCCGGTCCGCACAGCGTGCGCGTCCGCTTCCGCGTGGACGGCGTGCTGCACGAGGTCGTGTCGGTGCCCGTCTCGGCACGCGCCGGACTTCTGAGCCGTGTGAAGGTCATGGCCGAGATGGATATCGCCGAGCGACGCCGCCCGCAAGACGGCCGCATCGGCCTGCTCGTGGACGGCCGCGTCGTGGACATGCGCGTGGCCACCCTTCCCACGCCGTTTGGCGAGACGATCGTCATCCGGCTGCTCAACCACGAGGAGGAGCAGCCGACGGTCGAGGACCTCGGTATGCGCGAGGAGCATCGCAAGCAGCTGGAGCGGTTCCTCGCACGTCCCTACGGCGAGATCCTCGTGTCCGGTCCCACCGGTTCGGGCAAGTCGACCACGCTGTACGCATGCCTGATGCAGATCAACTCTCCCGAACGGAAGATCATCACGATCGAGGATCCGATCGAGCTGCAGATCGAGGGCATCACACAGATGGCGGTGAACGCTCACATCGGGCTCACCTTCGCCACACTGCTGCGCACCGTCCTGCGCGCCGACCCGGATGTCGTGATGGTCGGCGAGATCCGCGATGCCGAGACCGCACAGATCGCCACGCGTGCGGCGCTCACGGGGCACCTGGTGCTCTCCTCCATCCACACCAACGACGCTCCCTCGGCGCTCACACGGCTCTCCGACATGGAGGTGGCGCCGTTCATCGCCTCGAGTGCGCTGATCGGCGTGGTCGCTCAGCGGCTCGTGCGCAAGCTGTGCCCCGCATGCAAGGAGCAGAAGCGTGTCACCAAAGACATGCTGGCCGCATTCGACCTCACCGCCGACGAGCTCAAGGCCAAGACGATCAGCGTGGCGCATCCCGGCGGCTGCGACGAGTGCTATGGCACGGGTTACCGCGGGAGGACGGGAATCTTCGAGGTGATGGAGATGGACGACGAGCTCGAGCGGTTGTTCCTGGCCGAGGCGCCGTCAGAGGCGATCCGGGCCGCGGCGCTCGAGGCCGGAATGCAGACGCTCCGCCAGGATGCGCTCATCAAGGTGTCCGAGGGCGTGACGTCGCTCGAGGAGGTCATGCGGGTCATCGTGTAGCCGGTCGAGTGGAGGCGCCATGACAGGGACCGTGCGGGATCCGAGGGCGATCGTGCTCGTGCTCGACAGCGTGGGAGCCGGGGAGCTCCCTGACGCTGCGGAGTACGGTGACGTGGGATCCAACACGCTCGGCAACACGGCGGCCGCCGTGGGCGGGCTTGCGATGCCCAACCTCGGCGCGATGGGCCTCGGCAACATCACGGACATCCTCGGCGTGTCGCCACGGGTTGATACGGTCGGGTCCTGGGGCAAGAACGCCGAGCGCTCCGCGGGAAAGGACACCACCACCGGCCACTGGGAGATGATGGGAGTGGTGCTCGAGCACGCGTTCCCCACCTACCCGCAGGGGTTCCCGGACGACGTGATCGCCGAGTTCTGCCGGCTGACGGGCTACGAAGGTGTGCTCGGCAACACCGTGGCCAGCGGCACCGTCATCATCAACGAGCTCGGCGACGAGCATATGGCCAGCGGCCTGCCCATCGTGTACACCTCGGCAGACTCGGTGTTCCAGATCGCGGCCCACGAAGAGCGTTTCGGGCTGGACGAGCTCTATCGCGTGAGCGAGATCGCCCGGGAGATGCTGGTGGGCGAGCACCATGTGGGGCGTGTGATCGCACGGCCGTTCGTGGGGCCGGACGAGAGCGGTACCTACACGCGCACGCACCGGCGGCGCGACTATGCGGTCAAGCCGTTCGAGCCGACGGTGCTCGACCTGCTGCAGGACGGCGGCGTGCCGGTCTTCGGCGTGGGCAAGATCGGCGACATCTTCGCATGGCAGGGAATCACGTCCTCGCCGCACGTGACCGACAACATGGACGGATTCGACAAGCTGCTCGCCGAGGTCCGCCGCCCCGAGCGGGGATTCGTCTTCTGCAACCTCGTGGACTTCGACATGCTGTGGGGTCACCGCAACGACGCGCAGTCCTACGCGGCCGGGCTCGAGGCGGTCGACCGGCGCATGCCCGAGCTGCTGGACGCGATGGTCGACGGTGACTTGCTCATCATCACCGCGGATCACGGCTGCGACCCCACCACCGAGTGGTCCACCGACCACAGCCGCGAGTACACGCCACTCATCGTGAAGGTGAAGGGCGTGGACGCCGGTGTGGATCTGGGCATACGTGAGACCTTCGGCGACATCGGGGAGACGGTGCTCGACTTCTACGGCCTGCGTGACCGGTGCGGCCGGGGAACGTCGTTCCTCAGGGAGGTGCGCGGACGGTGAAGTCGCTCGAGGAGCTGATCGAGATCAAGCGAGACGGCGGGACGCACAGCGCGCAGGAGCTGCAGCGGCTCGTGTCGGCGTTCGTCTCAGGTGAAATGCCCGACTACCAGATGGCGGCGTGGCTTATGGCCGCATTCATCCGCGGGCTCGACAGTGCCGAGACGGCCGCGCTCACCGAGGCGATGGCGCGCTCGGGCAGGATGGTCGACCTCTCGAGCATCCCGGGCATCAAGGTGGACAAGCACTCGACCGGCGGGGTAGGCGACACGACCACCCTCGTGCTGGCGCCGCTCGTGGCGAGCTGCGGCGTGCCCGTGGCCAAGATGAGCGGACGCGGTCTGGGCTTCACCGGGGGCACGCTCGACAAGCTGGAGTCGATCCCGGGCTTCAAGGTCACGCTCGAGCCCGAGGACTTCCTCCGGCAGGTGCGCGACGTGGGGCTCGCGGTCATCGGTCAGAGCCCCGATGTGGACCCGGCCGACAAGAAGATGTACGCGCTCCGTGACGTGACGGCCACGGTGCCCTCGGTGCCACTGATCGTTGGTTCGATCATCTCGAAGAAGGTGGCAGGCGGCGCCGACGCCATTGTGCTCGACGTGAAGGTGGGCTCCGGTGCATTCATGAAGACCGAGGCCGACGCCCGAGTGCTCGCCGCCGAACTCGCGCGTGTGGGCGAGCTGCTCGGCCGTCAGGTCGTCTGCATCCTCACCGACATGGATCAGCCGCTGGGGCGCGCCGTGGGCAACGCGCTCGAGGTCCGGGAGGCGATCGCAACGCTCAAGGGCGAGGGCCCGGCCGACCTGACCGAGCTCTGCCTCGTGTTCGCGTCCAAGATGCTGGTGCTCGGTGCGCGAGCCGCCGACGAGCGCGAAGCGCGCGACCTGCTGCTCGACTCCATCGCCACCGGCAGCGCGATCGATTCATTCCGCGCCTGGGTACACGCGCAGGGTGGGGACGAGCGGGTGGCCGACGACGTGTCGCTGCTGCCGATCGGTGCGCATACGCGCGAGGTGCTCGCGGAGCGTGGCGGGTGGGTCGCGGGATTCGACGCCGAGGGCGTTGGCCGCGCCGCGATGGCCACGGGCGCGGGACGCGTCCGTAAGGAAGACGATATCGATCCGGGCGCCGGACTCGAGCTTGCGGTGAAGACGGGGGAGCGCGTCGAGGCTGGAGTGGTGCTCGCCACGCTCTACACCTCGGATCCGGGGACGCTCGATGAGGCCGAGGCGCGCCTGCGAGAAGCGATCCGCATCGGCGATGACGAGGTCGAGCCGCCGCCGCTGTTCCTGGAGGCGTAGTCGCTATGGTGCGCGCAGCGGCCGCCGCGGCAGGCGGCGCGTGATGAGCCGCCGGACCGGACGGCCGCCCGCGCCGGTGACCGGGCTTGCGGTGGGGCACGCCAACCCCGACTTCGACGCGTACGCCGCGATGGTGGCGGCGACCAAGCTCTACGAGGGGACGCGTGCGGTCTACCTCGGCAGCCAGAACGCCAACGTGCGCGAGTTCCACAACCTGCACGAGGAGTTCGTGCCGTTCGTGGACCTGAGGTCGATCGAGTTCGACTTGGTCGAACGCGTGATCATGGTCGACACGCGCGATCCGGGCCGGATCGGCGAGATCGGTGCGGTGGTGACGCGTCCGGGCGTGGAGGTCATCGTCTACGACCACCACCCACGTCAGGCGGACGACATCGAACCCGCCGAGGACCGGTCGATGATGGTGGGAGCCACGACCTCGATCCTCACCCACGAGATCCACGACCGTGGCATCGCGCTCACACCGCTCGAGGCCACCGTGCTGCTGCTGGGCATCCACGAGGACACCGGGTCGCTCACGTACCCGGGGACGACCGCGTACGACGTCCAGGCCGCCGCGTACCTGATGGAGGCGGGCGCCGAGATCGAGGTGCTCAACCAGTTCCTGTCACGTTCGCTCGACGCGCAGCAGCGTGGCGTGCTCGATCAGCTGCTCGACACGCTCAGCGTGTGGGAGGTCAACGGTCAGGAGATCGCGGTCTGCACCGCGCGTGTGGGTGAGTACGTGGACTCAGCGGCGGTGCTCACCCACTACATTTGCGAGGACCTCGGCTACCGGGTGGCGATCGCGCTGATCGAGATGCCGGAGCGACTGCAGGTGGTGGGTCGCAGCCGGCTCGCATCGGTGGACATCGCGGCAGTCTTCAAACATATCGGTGGCGGCGGGCACCCGCAGGCCGCCTCCGCCGCGGTCCGGGATGGCTCACTCGACGAGCTTCTCGTGCGGCTGCGGGACGCCCTCTTCCTCGAGGTGCAGCCGCCACTGACCGCGCTCGAGATCGCGTCGGCGCCCGTGCGGTCGATATCCCCCGGTCAGTCGATGGCCGAGGCGGGGGCGATCATGGCCCGCTGGGGTCATGGCGGGCTGCCGGTGATCGAGGACGGCCGCCTCGTGGGCATGGTCACGCGCAAGGACGTGGACAAGGCCGCCCGGCACGGACTTGGCCATGCTCCCGCCACGGGTTTCATGGCCCGCGAGCCGCGCACGGTGGGGCCGGAGGCCGACATCGCCGAGCTCGAACGGCTGCTGGTGCGCACGGGCATCGGGCGGCTGCCGGTGGTGGAGGGCGAGCGTGTGGTGGGTATCGTGACCCGCAAGGACCTCTTGCGGGCCCAGCACGGGGAGACGTATCTCGACTACAAGCAGAACCGTCGGCACCAGGAGGCCACGCGCACGGTGCTCGCTTCCATCGATCGCCTGCCGGCCGACGCGCGCGATGCCGTAAGCACCCTCGGCCGGCATGCCGCCGCGGCAGGGGTGCGCGCACACGCGGTCGGCGGGTTCGTGCGCGACATGCTGCTGGGACGCGAGAACCTCGACATCGACATCGTGGTAGAAGGGGACGGCCTCGAGTTCGCGCGCGAGGCGGGCGAGCGGCTCGGCAAGCGCGTGAAGGTGCACAGGCGCTTCGGCACGGCTGTACTCGTGTGGTCCAAGACGCTGCATGTGGATATCACGAGCGCGCGCACCGAGTACTACCAACGGCCGGGTGCGCTACCCACCGTGGAGCGCTCGTCGCTCCGGCAGGACCTCTTCCGGCGCGACTTCTCGATCAACGCGATGGCCGTCGACATCGACCCCGGGCGGTTCGGTCGCATCGCCGACCCCTTCGGCGGCCTGCACGACCTCGAGCACGGCGTGATCCGCTCGCTCCACTCGCTCTCCTTCGTGGAGGATCCCACACGCGTGCTGCGAGCGCTCCGCTTCGAGCAGAAGTTCGGCTTCCGCATCGACCCGTCGACCGACGCGCTCATGCGCCAAGCCGTCGACATGGGCATGCTCGAGGAGGTGAGCGGCGCCCGGTTGCGCGAGGAACTGCTCGACATCATCGACGAGGAGGGCGTCGCCGCGATCCTCGGCCGGTGTCAGGATGTGGGCGTGCTCGGGTCGCTCGGCCCGGAGGGTGCCCCCAGCGAGCGCGTGATCGCCGACGTGGCAGCGTGCGCGGCAGCGTATGACGAGGTCGCCGCTACGTGGGTCCTGCCGCCACGCCGCCGCACGCTGCTGGTGACGGCGCTTGTCGCCTCAGCCGGCAAGACCGCCGCCGACCGCTGGTGCCGCCGCATGCGTTTCGGACGCGAGTACACCGTGCCAGCTGTGCTCACTGCAGAGCGTGCCGGGGCGCTCTCGACGAGGCTGCGCGATGGCCGCAAGATGCGTCCGAGTCGGCTGTACTACTCGCTCGACGGACTGCCCGCCGAGACGCTCGCGTACCTGTGGGCCACCGCGGCGCCGCGCGTACGGGAGCGTGTCGCCACGTACGTGCACCAGCTCTCGGCGGTCCGCCCGGCCGTGAGCGGCGAGGACCTCATCGCACTCGGGGTGGAGCCGGGCCCGGCGTTTGCTGGTATCCTTGCCCAGGCCCGTGCCGACCGGCTCGATGAGAAGGCCGTGGGGCGCGCGGCAGAACTCGCCAATCTGGAGCGGCTCGCCAAACGCGGGGCGCGTTAAGGGGTCTCACGTATGTCTGAATGGACGTTCCGCATCCTGGAGCTCGCCATGTTCATCCCGGCGATCGTGCTCCACGAGGTCTCGCACGGCTACGTGTCGTACCGGTTGGGTGATCCGACGGCCAAGATGAAGGGCCGTCTGAGCCTCAACCCGATCAAGCACATGGACCCGTTCGGCACGGTGATCCTGCCGCTCCTGCTGTGGGCGTCGGGGGCGCCGGTCTTCGGTTACGCCAAACCGGTGCCGATCAACCCCAACTACTACAAGGACTACCGCAAGGGCATGCTGCTTACGGGGCTCGCCGGACCGACCACCAACCTCACCCTCGCCGTGCTGGCGGGCCTGCTGGTACGGATGCTCATCCCGCTCGGCGATCTGGCCACGGGCTCTCAACTCGACGCGAGCTTCACGCTGCTCGGGTGGGTGGTCTACGCGCTGTACTTCTTCGCGCAGATCAACCTCGTGCTCATGTTCTTCAACCTCATCCCGATCCCGCCGCTGGACGGGTCGCGCGTGCTGCCGATCTTCCTCTCGGACAAGGCGCTCATGAAGTACCACCAGGTGGAGCAGTACGGCATCCTGATCTTCTTCGGCCTGCTCCTGCTGCTGCCCCGGATCCTCGGGTTCTCGCCGATCAGCGCGTACTTCAACGTCACGGTGTATCCGATACTCTCGCTGCTGACCGGTATCGGCTAGACGGCGGGCGCGCGGCTCCGGCCGCCAGGACGCCGCTGCGGTAGAATACGCCCATCTCAGGTTGGGTCCGAAGAGAAGGAAGCTCCATGACCTCCAAGAAGCGCGTGCTGACCGGCTACCGTCCCACCGGGCGTCTCACCCTCGGTCACTGGTTCGGCAACCTGCTGAACATGCGGGAGATGCAGGAGGACTACGAGGCGTTCTACTTTGTGGCCGACTGGCATGCGCTCACGAGCGACTGGCAGGACACGCACGCCATCCGCCAGTACACCGAGGAGATGGTGCTCGACTGGCTCGCCGCGGGCATCGACCCCGCCAAGGCCGTCGTCTACCGCCAGAGCGATGTGCCCGAGGTGGCCGAGCTCTCCATGTACCTCTCGATGGTCACGCCGATGACGTGGCTGGAGCGCGTGCCGAGCTACAAGGAGCAGCGCGAGCAGATCACGGAGAAGGACCTCGGGAACGTCGGGTTCTTCCTCTATCCGCTGCTCATGTCGGCCGACATCCTCATCTGCCGCGCGGATGTGGTGCCCGTGGGCGAGGACCAGCTGCCGCATCTGGAGCTGACGCGCGAGATCACGCGGCGCTTCAACAACCAGTACGGCGAGCTGTTGATCGAGCCCAAGGGCGTCATCGCCAAGGAGGGCGCGCGCGTGCCGGGCACCGATGGCCGCAAGATGTCCAAGAGCTACGGCAACGCGATCTACCTCTCGGAGACCGAGGACGAGACCCGCGCCAAGGTGATGGGCATGATGACCGACCCGGCGCGCAAGCTCAAGACCGACCCGGGCGACCCCGACATCTGCCCGCTCCATCAGATCCACAGACTTGTGGCTCCGGACCCTTCGGCCATCGCCGAGTGGGACCGGTGCTGCCGATCGGCCGAGTGCGGCTGCGTGGCGCACAAGAAGCAGCTCGTGGAGGACCTGAACGCCTACCTGCGCGACTTCCGCACCCGACGGTCGGAACTGGCGGCCGAGCCCGGGTACGCCTGGGAGGTGCTCACCGCTGGCGCCGAGCGCGTGCGACCCGAGGTGGAGTCGCTCATGACCGACGTGCGCCGCGCGATGCACGTGGACGCGGGGCGCTAGGGCGTGTCGTACCGGGTCAAGACAGAGGGGTTCGAGGGACCGTTCGACCTGCTCCTGCAGCTGGTCGCCAGGCAGAAGGTCGACATCGCCGGGCTTTCGATCACGCAGATCACCGACCAGTACCTGGCCGAGGTCGATCGGATGCAGGACCTCGACCTTGATGTGGCGAGCGACTTCCTCGTAGTGGCGGCCACGCTGCTCGAGCTGAAGGCCGCGGCGCTGCTCCCGCGCGACGAGCCGGTCGACATGCTGGAGTTCGACGACCTGACCCCCGAGCAGGCACGGGAGCTCCTGATCGCGCGTCTGCTCGCGTACAAGCAGTTCAAGAACGCCGCGGCCGAGCTTGCGGGCCGTCATGAGGCCGAGGCGCTCATGCATCCCCGCGCGGCCGGACTCGAGGAGCCGTTCCTGAAGCTCATGCCGGACTACCTCGAAGGCGTGACCCTGCACGGCCTGGCGGTCCTGTGCGCCGATCTCCTGCACAAGCGTGAAGTCTTCCTGCTCGAGGCCGACCATGTGGCCTCGGCGCCGATCTCGCTCGAGCTACACGTAGAGAGCGTGGCGCGGATCATGCGCAACAGGCGGCGCTCGTCGTTCCGGGAGCTCGTATCGGGTGACGCCTCAGTAGAGGAGCTCGTCGTGACCTTCCTCGCGATACTCGAGCTCTACAAGCGCGGGCTCGTGAAGCTGGAGCAGAACGACCTGTTCGAGGACATCGAGATAGTAGGGATCGGTGATGAGGCGTGAGCCGGGACAACTCGGGCATCAGAGGCGCACTTGAGGCGCTCCTGTTCGTATCGGACGAGCCGGTTCCCTCTTCTCGGCTCAGCAAGATCCTCGAAGTCGCGACCGCCGAGGTCGACGACACCCTGCACTCGCTTGCCGCCGAATTCGCCAACGAGGAGCGGGGCTTTCAGCTCCGCGAGGTGGCGGGCGGCTGGCGGATGTACACGCATCCCGCGTACCACCAGCAGGTGGAGGAGTACGTGCTCTCGTGGGACACCCGGC
Source organism: Coriobacteriia bacterium (assembly GCA_016933785.1). Lineage (GTDB taxonomy): Bacteria > Actinomycetota > Coriobacteriia > Anaerosomatales > Anaerosomataceae > Anaerosoma. The sequence continues at coordinate 10,664 of JAFGAG010000010.1, forward strand.
GCCTCTCGCAGGCCGCTCTGGAGGCGCTCGCGGTCGTCGCATACCACCAACCCGTTACCCGTCAGGGCGTGAACGCCGTCCGCGGCGTCAACAGCGAGGCCGTGATCTCGTCGCTCATCGAGAAGGGTCTCGTGCGTGAGGCCGGGCGCGACAAGAACGCCGGCAACGCGATCCTGTACGGCACCACGCGCACGTTCCTGGAGCGTTTCGGCCTGAAGGACCTTGCTGAGTTGCCGCCGCTTGCGGAGTTCGCGCCCGATCCGGAGACCGAGCGGGCGATCCGCGAGCGGCTCAACGCGCTCGACGGCAGCCTGCTCGACGTGGACGACGATCTTGAGGCGGACGACGATCTTGAGGCGGACGACGAACGGGACTCGGACGACGGGCAGGAGACAGACGAGACCCTCGGCGACGCAGGTGAGGAGCATGGTGACGACCCCGCAGACGCCGAGTGAGCGCGAAGGAGCCGAGCGGATCGCGAAGTTCCTTGCTCGCGCGGGCATCGCGTCCCGGCGTGCGTCCGAGGAAATCGTGGCTGCCGGGCGTGTGAGCGTGAACGGCGAGGTGGTGACCTCCCCAGGGACCAAGATCGTAGCGGGTACCGATGAGGTGCGCCTGGACGGCGCCGTGGTGGAACCACCCGCCGAGCTCGTCTACCTGATGCTCAACAAGCCGATGGGCGTCATGACCACCCTCGACGATCCACAGGGCCGCCCCACGGTAGCCGATTACATCCCCCCGGGCATGCCGCGCGTGTTCCCGGTGGGTCGGCTCGACTACACCACGACGGGACTGCTGCTGCTCACCAACGACGGCGAGCTGGCGCAGCTGATGATGCACCCGCGCCATCACGTGCCCAAGCTCTACTACGCGGTGGTGGACGGGATCCCCGATGCGGGCGACCTCACACAGCTGCGGAAGGGCGTGCTGCTCGATGACGGCCTGACATCGCCCGCCGGCGCGCGGGTCGTGCAGGTGCGCGAACGGACCGCGGCGGTGGAGCTTACCCTTCGCGAGGGGCGGAAGCGCCAGGTGCGGCGGATGCTCTCGGCCATCGGCCACCCCGTGATCGCGCTTTCACGCATCGAGTACGGGCCGCTCACGCTTGGTGATCTGCCCGAGGGCGCGGTGCGGCTGCTCGAACCGCACGAAGTGGAGGCGCTTCGCGCCTCGGCCAGCGGAGGTGTCTGATGCTTGCAGTGGTGACCGGACCGGTTCGGAGCGGCAAGTCTCGCGTTGCGCTCGATCTTGCGCTGCAGACCGGAAGCGAGATCGTGATCGCGGTCGGTGGCAGGGCCGATGACGAGGAGATGGCGCGCCGCATCGCCGCACATCAGGCCGATCGGCCTGCTAGCATCCGCGTGCTCGAAGTGGGCGATGACTCCGCGTGGGTGGCGGGAGTCTCAGCCGATGCGTGCTTGCTCGTGGACTGCCTTGGCACGCTGCTCGGTCTCGGGCTGGCGGACCTCGTGCCCGATGACGCCGATCTCGCTACCGCCGTGGTGGAGCGCACCGCCGGCGCACGAGCCGACGCGTTGGTCTCGGCGCTCCTGCTGCGCGGGGGCGACACGGTCATCGTCGGCAACGAGACAGGTTGGGGAGTGGTGCCGGCGACACCGCTGGGGCGCCTCTTCAGGGACGTGATGGGCCGCTCGCTGCGGATGCTCGTCGACTCGGCGGACGTCGCGGTCTGCGTTGTGGCCGGCAGGTGCATCGATCTGACGTCATTACCACGGGAGGCACGATGGGAGAGGTGACCGCGCAGGTTCCCGGACCACGGGAGCGCGCGCTTCAGGAGAGCTGCTGTAGCATCGGACTGCCGGATGCCGACTACGAGCGGCGTGCGTGGACGCGGTTGGATTCGCTTACCAAGCCGCCGAGGAGCCTCGGGCAGCTCGAGGAGATCGCCGCGCGGATGGCTGCGGTGCAACGCAGCGAGCGGCCGACAGCGTCACCGGCGGCAGTGACGCTGTTCGCGGGCGATCACGGTGTGGTGGCCGAGGGTGTCTCGGCGTGGCCGTCGGAGGTCACGTACCAGATGATGGCCAACTTCGTCGCCGGCGGCGCCGCCATCAACCAGATCGCCTCCTTCGTGGGCGCGAAGCTCGTGCTCACGGACGTGGGCGTGGCATCGGACACCTCGGGTCTTCCGGGTGTCGTGCAGGCGAAGGTGCGTCCCGGTACCCGAAACATGGCGCTCGAGCAGGCGATGACTCGTGAGGAGGCCGCCGAGGCCGTGCTCGTAGGTATCGATACCGTACGGCGGCTCGCCGCCGAGGGAATCAAGGTCATCGCCGTCGGTGAGATGGGTATCGGCAACTCGACTGCGGCGGCCGCACTCGCGGCAGCATACACCGGCGTTCCGGTGAGCCGCGTGATCGGCCCCGGGACCGGGTTGGACGATGCGGGCATGACGCGCAAGTCGGCCGTGGTGGACCGCGCGATCCGGCTGCACCGCCCGCTGGCCGACGATGCGCTCGGCACGCTCGCCGCCCTCGGCGGGCTCGAGATCGCGGCGATGGCCGGGGTCTTCCTCGGCTGCGCCGCCGAGCACGTCTGCGGTGTCGCCGACGGCTTCATCTCGGCCGCCGCGTCGCTTGTCGCCGCGAACCTCTGTCCCGAATCGCTCGCATCGGTCTTCGGCTCGCATCTCTCTGACGAGCCCGGCCACAGTGTCGCGCTCGTGCCCCTCGAGCTGGACCCGTTCCTGCACCTGCACATGCGCCTGGGCGAGGGTACCGGCGCCGCGTTGGCCATCCCCGTGATGGGTGCCGCGTGTGCCGTCCTGAACGGTATGGCCACCTTCGGCGAGGCCGGTGTTACCGAGCGTCCGGAGGACGACCGGTGATAGCAGGGCTGCTGGGCGCCGTCCGCCTGCTCACGGTCATCCCGGCCGGTGGTGCCGAGGGCGGCAGGCCCGTGCGGTTCTTCCCGCTTGTGGGGTGGCTGTTCGCGGGACTGTGGCTGCTGCTTGCGCAGGCCGCCGAGGTGATCGGGGCAAACGCGGGGGCGGGGGCGCTTCTGAGTGCCGCGCTGATGGTGCTCGCAAGCGGGCTGCTCTCCGGCTTCCTGCACTGGGATGGTCTGGCCGACTGTGCAGACGGTCTCGGCGTGCGGGGCGATGCGGCACGTCGGCTGGAGGTCATGCGCTCGAGCACGGTCGGTGCGTTCGGGGTGGCCGCGATCGTCTTTGCCGCACTGGTGCAGACAGCCGCGATCGCGGTGATCCTCGAGAGTGGGACGCTGTGGGGCCTTGCGGCCGCACCGGTGCTCGGGCGCCTGGGCGCCACGCTCGCGCTCGGCCTGCGCGATCCCGCCCGGCCCGACGGCCTCGGGGCGCGCTACGCCTCCAGGCTTCCCGTGACCGCCGTGCTGGCGGCCGCGCTTCTCGTATTGCCGCTCCTCGGATGGCGGCCGGAGTCGTATCCGACGCTTGCGGTCGCCACTGCCGCCGGGTTGGCGGTAGCGCTCTTCGCGCCAGAACCCTTCGTCCGGCGGCTGGGTGGAGTGACCGGCGACGTCGCCGGCGCCACGATCCTCCTGACCGAGACTGCCGTGCTCGTCATGGCGGCGTTCGCCGGAGGCCCGCTGTGAGCATGGGGCGTGAGATCATGCTGGTCCGCCACCCTGAGACAGTCGCCAACGCTGCGCGCCGCCTGTGTGGCACAACCGCCTCCGCGCTGACGGCGCGTGGTGAGCGCCAGGCTGCCGCACTGGGGGTCGCGATCGCGCGGTGGACGCCCGAGGTGCTCTACACCTCGCCCAGCGACCGCACGCGCGCGGTGGCAGCTCTTGCGGATCCGCACGGTGAGCGCACGGTGGTAGTCGATGACGCGCGGGAGATCGACTTCGGGCGTGCCGAGGGGCTCACCTACGACGAGCTCGACACCCATGGGATCGCGCTGGACTTCACGGGCGGGGGTCCGGTGGCGCCCGGTGGCGAGGAGGGCGCGGCCTTCGATGCGCGGGTGGGCCGGACCGCCTCGGTGCTGCTCTCCGGGGCGCCGCGTGTGGCTCTCATCACGCACGGTGGCGTGCTGCGCCTACTGCTGTCGCATCTCGTGGGGTTTCCCGCAGAGCTCGCCTGGCGTATCGACCTGCCCAACGCCGCGATCGCCGTCGTGAGGTTCACGGACGGGTACGGGATGCTGAGCGAGCTTCGCCGCCCACCGGAGTAGTCCGCCGCCGACGGGACGCGCCGCGCGCCGTGCTTGCATCCGGTACACTCGCTGCGCGACAATGCTCCCCACGTCGACCAGGGAGGACCATCCGTGGACTGGGACCAGATGATTCGCGCCGAACTCGAGGGACTCGTGCCGTACGCGCCGGGTCTGCGCGAGGAGGAGGTCCGCGACCGGTCGGGCCGCGAGGACATCTGCAAGCTGTCGAGCAACGAGAGCCCGTACGGCCCCTTCCCGGCGGCCATCGAGGCGATGCGCGCCGAGCTTCACGGCCTCAACAGGTATCCAGAGGGAGCGAGCGTCACGCTCCATGAGAAGCTCTCGGCCCGTCACGGAGTGCCTACCGAGCGGATCATCGTCGGCAACGGCAGCAACGAGCTCCTGCGGCTGATCGCCCAGGCCGTTCTGCGGCCGGGTGACGAGGTCGTCTACCCGTGGCCGTCGTTCGTCGTGTACCCCACCGTCACGCGGATGTTCGGGGCCACCGCCGTGCCCGTACCGCTCGTGGACGGCGTGCATTACGACCTCGACGCGATGTTCGCCGCGGTGACCGAACGTACGCGGCTGCTGTTCCTGTGCAACCCCAACAACCCGACGGGCACCATCTACACACGCGATGCGTTCGAGCAGTTCCTCGAGCGCTTGCCGGCGCACGTGCTGCTCGTGCTCGATGAGGCGTACTTCGAGTTCGTCACTGACCCGGCGTACCCGGACGGGCTCACGTACTTCGACGGCGAGCGCCCGATCGTCGTGCTCCGCACGTTCTCCAAGATCTACTCGCTTGCCGGGCTGCGTGTCGGCTATGGCTTCGCCCCGGAGCCGCTCAGGCACGCGCTCGACTGCATCCGCGAGCCGTTCAACGTGAACTCCGTGGCACAGGCCGGAGCTGTCGCCTCGCTCGACGACGATGACGAGGTTCAGCGCCGCCGGGATGAGAACCAAGAACAGAAGACCTACCTCTATTCGGGCTTCGACCGGCTCGGCATCCAGTGGGTGCCGTCGGAGACGAACTTCGTCTGGATCAAGACGGAGCGGCCGGTCGAAGTGTTCGAGGGCCTCCTTGAGGAGGGGGTGATCGTGCGCGCGTTCGGCCCGACCCCCGCGCTCCGCGTGGGTGTTGGGACACCCGAGGAGTCACGTCGCACGATCGAAGCGTTCGAAGCGGTCATCGCCCGCCTCGGCAGCGTCTGAGAGACGCCGCGGGGCATGTGACGGCCGCGGAGACGACCGTCACGACACGCGCACCTGTGCGCTTATGAAGGGGTGATGCGACATGCTCGTCGTCATGAAAGACCATGCGTCGTCCGGCGACATCCAGCACATCGTCGACCTGCTCACGGAAGCCGGTGCAGAGGCACATCTCTCGCGCGGCGAGATCAAGACGATAATCGGCGTGATCGGCGACCGCGAGGTCATCTACACGCTGGACTTCGAGGGCATGCCCGGCGTGGAGCAGGTCATCCGCGTCCTCAAACCGTTCAAACTCGTGAGCCGGGACTTCCAGTCCGAGGACACGGTGGTCACCGTGCGCGGCTCGGCGATCGGCGGGGGAGCGTTCGGCGTCATCGCGGGTCCGTGCTCGATCGAGTCCGAGGAACAGATGATGACGACGGCGCGCGCCGTGAAGGCCGCCGGCGCCACGATGCTGCGTGGAGGGGCCTACAAGCCGCGTAGCAGCCCGTACGCGTTCCAGGGCATGGGTGTCGAGGGCCTGAAGTTGCTTCGTCAGGCGGGGGACGCCGTGGAGTTGCCGGTGGTGACCGAGGTTCTCGACGTCCGCGACGCGGAGACGGTCGCGCAGTACGCGGACATCCTCCAGGTGGGCGCGCGCAACATGCAGAACTTCATGATGCTCGACGAACTCGGCACCATGAAGCGGCCGGTGCTGCTGAAGCGAGGGCTCTCGGCCACCATCGAGGAGCTGCTCTCGGCCGCGGAGTACGTGCTCAAGGGCGGCAATCGCGACGTCATCCTTTGCGAGCGCGGGATCCGTACGTTCGAGACGTACACGCGAAACACGCTCGATCTGGGCGCGGTCGCGGCGCTCAAGTCGCTCACCCATCTGCCGGTGATCGCCGACCCGTCCCATGCGGGAGGCCGCCGCGAACTGGTGGCGCCGATGTCGCGCGCGTCCATCGCTGCGGGGGCCGACGGGTTGATGATCGAGGTGCATCCCGATCCGGAGCGCGCTCGCTGCGACGGACCGCAGTCCCTCACGCCTGCCGACTTCGAGGCGCTGATGGCCGATCTCGGTCCGCGTCTCGCGCTCGAGCGGAAGCTTCTCGGGGTGACCGGATGAGCGTCACCCGGCTCACCGTGATCGGGCTCGGCCTCATCGGCGGCTCGGTCGCACTGGCAGCGCGACGCGCGATGCCCGGGCTCGCGATCCGTGCGATCGATACGGACGAGCAGGCCCTGACCTACGCACTCGAGGAGGGCGTGGTCGATGAGGCGCTGCCATTGGCGGCCGCGCGGGAGGCCGGGTGGTTCGCCGGCGGCCGGAACGATCTCATCGTGCTGGGCGCGCCGCCCGCTGAGGCCGCCGGGTGGCTCGGCAGGCTCGCCGAGCTCGGATACGACGGGATCGTGACCGACGTGTCGTCGACGAAGCGGCTGGTCGTCGATGCGGCCCGTGCCGCCAGGGACGCCGGGGCGCGATACCGCTTCGTGGGAGGACACCCGATGGCCGGCTCGGAGCGCAGCGGCGTGACCGCGGCCTCCGAGGCGCTCTTCGACGGCGCCTACTACGTGCTCACGCCCACGGACGCGACCGATATGGACGCATACCGCACCGTCCACGAGTTCGTGACCGCGCTCGGCGCGAGGGTGCTCTCGATCGACGCGCACCAGCACGACGAGGCCGTGGCGGTCGTCAGCCACGTGCCGCACGTCACGGCCGCGGCGCTGGTAGATCTTGCGGTCACCCGGGCGGGTGAGATGGGCGCCGATCTTCTGCGTCTGGGGGCCGGCGGTTTCAAGGACATGACGCGCATCGCGGCGGGTGACCCGGACCTATGGACGGGCATCTGCCTCGGCAACTCGGAGGCGCTGTCCCGGGGCGTGCGCGACCTCGGCGGCGTGCTCGAACGCTTCGCCGCGGCGCTCGACGAGGGAGATGTCGCGGCGGTGCGTGCCTGGCTCGCCGGTCCGGCGGATGTGCGCCGGGCGCTGCCCGCACGCTGGGTGCCGGCGACCGCGAGCCTGCGGGAGCTCACGGTCGCGGTGAACGACCGTCCTGGCGTGGTGGGCATCGTGACCACCGCCGTGAGTCGGGCCGGATGCAATATCGAGGACATCGAGATCGACCACCAGTCCGAGGACAGCGCCGTGCTGCGTCTCGTGCTGACCGATGAAGGTGACGCCGAGGCGCTCGTGGCGGACCTGCGCGATCGCGGGTTCGAGCCACAGGTCGCCCCATTGGAGGAAGTGTGAGCATGAGCGACGTGATCCTGGAACACGCTGGTGCCGGTCTGGTCGGCGAGCTGCGGCTTCCGACCGACAAATCGATCTCCCACCGGGCGGTGCTGTTGGCTGCCCAGGCCGAGGGTGAGTCGTTCCTCATCGGCGTGCTTGATAGCGCCGACGTCCGCTCAACGATGGCGGCGGTCGAAGCGCTCGGCGCCTCGATCAACAGGGTGCATGGCGACGAGCGGGGCATGCAGCTGAAGGTACGCGGCTGGGGCGAGGCCGGTCCCGCGCAGCCCGCCGGGCCGATCGACTGCGGCAACTCGGGCACCACGGCGCGGCTGCTCGCCGGCGTGCTCGCAGGGTGGCCGGTCGACGTGACGCTCACGGGGGACGGGTCGCTTTCACAGCGTCCGATGGAGCGCGTAGCCGCTCCGCTCCGGCTGATGGGTGCGCACGTCGAGACGTCGGCTGCAGGTACGCTCCCCATGCGAATCCGTGGGGGCGGTCTCACCGCGATCACCTACGAGTCGCCTGTGGCGAGCGCGCAGGTCAAGTCGGCCGTGCTGCTTGCGGGGGTGCGTGCCGATGGCGTCACGAGCGTGATCGAGCCGCGGACGAGCCGCGATCACACCGAGCGGATGCTCCCGGTGTTCGGGGCGCCCGTGGAGCGGGACGGTCTCACCGCGTCGGTGACCGGTCCCGCGCCGCTGAAGGCGGCCCAGGTCATCGTCCCCGCCGACCCTTCCTCGGCCGCGTTCATCATGGCCGCCGCCACCGTACTGCCGGGCAGCAAGGTACTCCTGCCCAACGTCGGGCTCAATCCGACGCGCATCGGCTTCGTCGACGTGCTCAAGGAGATGGGTGCGCGCATCACGCTCAAGGACCTGCCAGCGATGGGGAACGAGTCTGTGGGCACGATCGTCGTGCAGACCGCGCAGCAGCTCACCGGCGTCACCGTCCCCGCCGCGGCGGTGCCCGCGCTCATCGACGAGGTGCCGGTGCTGGCGCTCGTGGCCACCCAGGCGAGCGGGAGGACGCGGTTCGAGGGCGTAGGGGAGCTGCGGGTCAAGGAGTCCGACCGGCTCGAAGCGGTTCGTGCAGGCCTGGAGGCGCTCGGAGCCCCCGTGGAGGCTGGCGAAGACTGGCTCGAGGTCCACGGCCCCACCACCCTCACGGGCGCGACGCTGCATTCGGCCGACGACCACCGGCTCGCCATGACGTGGGCGGTAGCCGGTCTGATCGCCTCGGGCGAGACGTGCGTGGAGGGCTTCGATGCCGTAGACGTGTCGTACCCAGCGTTCCACACCGACCTGACAGGGCTGCTCGGAGGCGGTGCCGAAGGCTGACGCGTGGTAGAATCCGCGTTGCCCGTACACCTGTTCCGGAGGCCCCCCGTGATCATCGCTATCGACGGCCCAGCGGCCAGCGGCAAGTCGACGGTGGCTAAGGCCGTGGCGCGGCGCCTCGGCATCAGGCATCTCGACACCGGCGCCATGTACCGCGCGGTCACCTGGCTCGCGCTGCACGAAGGCGTCGCGACTGACGACGAGGTCGCGCTTGCCGGGCTGGCCCGGACGCATCCCGTCGAGTTCGACTATGCCGACGGTGCGAGTATCGCAACGGCGGTCCGCATCGGCACGCACGATGTCACCGCAGCGGTGCGCTTCCCGGAGGTCGACGCGGCGGTGAGCGCGGTCTCTGCGGTCGCCGGGGTCCGTGCCGCGCTTGTGGAACGCCAGCGCGAGTTGGCGGGGGCGCAGGACACGGTGGCCGAAGGGCGCGACATCGGCACCGTCGTCTTCCCGTCCGCCAAGGTGAAGGTCTATCTCACCGCATCGGCCGAGGAGCGTGCCCGCCGGAGGAAGCTCGATCTGGCCGCACAGGGGCACGCGGTGGAGCAGGACGAGGTGCAGGCACGGCTGGAGCGCCGTGACACCTACGACTCCACACGCGCGATCAGCCCGCTCGAGGCGGCCGCCGACGCGACCTTGCTCGATACCACCGGACTCAGCGTGGAGCAGGTCGTGGATGCGATCGTCGCGCTCTCGAGGGCCGCGCTGTGAGCGATCTGTTTCCACGGGCCGTGCGCGCGACCTTCGGGCGACTGGTGCCGCTCGCGTTCAGGACGCGCATCGTGGGAGCGGAGCGGATACCCGTCGACGGGGCGCTGCTCGCGGGCAACCACGTCTCGTATCTGGATCCCGTGCTGTTGTGGTGCATGTCGCCACGCCCGGTGCACTTCATGGCCAAGAGCGAGCTCTTCGGCAAGGGCTTCATCGGGTGGTTGCTGCCGCGGTTGTGGGCCTTCCCGGTCAACCGCGGCGAGCCGGATCGCACGGCCATCGTTACCGCCTCGGAGTTGTTGCGCTCAGGAGAGCTTGTTGGCGTGTTCCCCGAGGGGAGCAGGCGTGGAGCGGAGACGGACGCCGCGGTGGGAGCGGCCCACGGCGGTGCGGCGTTCATCGCGCTCAGGGCCGGGGTGCCCATCGTCCCGATCGCGTTCGTGGGTACCGATCGCGCCATGCCGCGCGGGGCGTCTCTGCCCCGGCTCGTGCGCGTGACGATCCACGTCGGGGAGCCCATAGATCTCGCGCGGATCGCGCCGGACGCGGGTCGCAAGGAACGGGTCGCTGCCGTGACGCAGCGTATGATGGAGGAGATCGGCGCACTGTTGCGCTCGGCAGTGGGAGGTACCCGATGAAGGTGATCGTCGCACGGGCCGCGGGCGTATGCTACGGCGTCGAGCGGGCGCTGAAGCTCGCGACGGAGGCCGCCACGACAGGGGACCGCGTCTCGACGCTCGGCCCCCTCATCCACAACCCGCAGGCCGTCGCGGCGCTGCAGCAGCGTGGCGTGGGCGTTGCCTCCTCGCTCGACGACATCGACGATGGCACCGTGGTCATCAGGTCCCACGGCGTGGATCCCGCAGTGATCGTGGAGGCGGAGAAGCGCGGTCTCTCGGTCGTGGACGCCACGTGTCCGTTCGTGCGTGCGGCGCACACTTGTGCGGCCGAGCTGGCAGCGGCGGGCTACGGCGTCGTGATCGTCGGCGAGTCGGACCACCCGGAGGTCGAGGGGATCCTGGCACACGCCGGCGGTGAGGCGGTCATCGTCGAACACGCGTCGGATCTCCCGGCAAAGCTTCCTCGTCGCATCGGTGTGGTCGTTCAGACCACCCAGCAGCTTTCGACCCTCCGCGAGGTCGTCGACGATCTACTCCCGCGTACGGCCGAGCTCCGTGTCTGTAACACCATCTGCAGCGCCACCGCCAAACGGCAGACGGCCGCCGCCGAACTCGCCGATGAAGTGGACGTGATCGTGGTCGTCGGTGGGCACAACTCGGGCAACACGACACGGCTCACCGAGATCTGCCGGGCGCGCAATCCCCGGACGCACCATGTGGAGACCGCAGCCGAACTGCGAAGCGAATGGTTCGCAGACGCCACCACTGTGGGTGTGACCGCAGGGGCGTCCACGCCGGACGAGCAGATCCAGGGGGTCATCGCCGCGATCGAGTCCATGCCCGGCGATGAGTGACCGGACGGTCTCCACGCAGGAGTACCCGGGGCGGAGCGAGGGGGCGGGAAGCGTCTCTGCCGTTGAACGAGGTGACGCCTACCGGGCCGGTCTGCGTGCCGGAGACGTGGTCGTCTCCGTCGACGGCGCTCCAGTGCGCGACGTCATCGACTGGCTCTGGCTGACGGATGGCCCCGTCTTCGATGTCTGCGTCGAGCGAGAGGGACGACCGCTCGTCCTGACCGTACGCAGGAGCAGCGCCGGACCGCTCGGTGTGTCGTTCGACTCGCCACTCTTCGACGCGATCCGCGAGTGCGACAACGCGTGCGCCTTCTGCTTCATCTCACAGCTGCCGCCGGGACTGCGCCCCTCGCTCTACGTGCGCGACGACGATTACCGGCTCTCGTTCCTCTCGGGCAACTTCGTGACCCTCACCAACCTTACCGACGATGACGTCGCGCGCATCACCGTGCAGCACCTCTCACCACTGCACGTCTCCGTGCACGCTGTCGACCCGGATGTCCGCGGGCGGCTCATCTGCCCGACGGTCGAAGACCGCGCGCTGGAGCTGCTCGATACGTTGCTCGACACGGGTATCGAGGTACACGTGCAGATCGTCCTCGTGCCGGGTGTGAACGACGGTGACGTGCTGGACGAGACGCTCGGCTACCTCGCCGAACGGCCGGGCGTCGTCTCGGTCGGGTGTGTGCCGATGGGGTTCACCGGCCACCAGCGGCGGTTCTCCGCCTCGTTCGATCGCTCGCTCGCGTGCTCCTCGCTCACGAGGATCCACGCCTGGCAGCAGCGGATGCGTGCCGGGCGGGGCATCGGGTGGGTCTATGCCGCCGACGAACTCTACCTGCTTGCAGATGACGCACTCCCCGGGGTGGACGACTATGACGACTTCCCGCAGTACGAGAACGGCGTCGGCATGGTGTCGGCGTTCAAGGCCGAGTTCGCTGAGGTTGCGGGCGCTCGGGCGGACACCGGCGCCGACACGTCCGCCCGGCAGCCGGTCACCGCGGTGAGCGGCACGCTCTTCGCTCCGGTACTGCGTGAGGTGCTCGACGCGGCAGGGTTCGGCTCCGTCCGCGTGCTTCCGGTCCGCAACAGCCTCTTCGGGGGCAACGTCTCCGTCACGGGTCTCCTGGGCGGACGTGATATCGCCGCCGCGGTAGCTCGGGACGGGTCAGCGGGTACGTACCTCATACCTGAGGTTGTAGTAAACTCCGACGGGCTGTTGCTCGATGACGTACCGGCGTCCTCGCTTGGCGGACTATCCGGCGGCGACGTACGGCTGATCGGCAGTGACGGAGCCGCTTTGGCCCGGGCACTGACGACTCCAACAGGACGGACACGCACATGACACTACCCATCGTCGCGGTGGTCGGACGGCCGAACGTCGGCAAGTCCACCTTCGTGAACCGGCTCATCCAGACCCAGGACGCCATCGTGCACCCAGCGAGCGGCGTCACCCGCGATCGCAGCTACCATCGGACTGACTGGAACGGTCGCGAGTTCATGCTCGTGGACACCGGCGGTATCGAGTTCACGACCGATGACCGCTTCGGCGACTCGATCCGCGAGCAGGCCGTCGTAGCGGCCCAGGAAGCCGACGTGGTCGTCTTCCTCGTCGACGGCTCCGTGGGCATCGCAACAGGTGATGCCGAGGTGGCCGAACTGCTCCGCCGCCAGAAGACACCTGTGTTCCTGGCGGTCAACAAGCTCGACACCCCGGGCCGTGAAGAGGCCATCCACGAGTTCTGGAATCTCGGACTCGACCAGCCCTGGGCGGTCTCGGCAATACACGGACATGGCACCGGCGATCTGCTCGACGCCATCGTGGAGGCGCTTCCCGAGGTTGAGGCCGAGCCGGAGACGGAAGCCATCGGCGTCGCCATCATCGGCAAGCCCAACGCCGGGAAGTCGTCGCTGTACAACAAGCTGCTTGGCGTGGAGCGCGCGATCGTCTCGGAGGTTGCGGGTACGACGCGTGACGCGATCGACACCGTGCTCGAGCGCGAGGGGCGCACCTACCGGCTCGTTGACACGGCTGGCCTGCGTCGAAAGTCGCAGATCGACGAGTCCGTCGAGTACTACGGCTTCGTGCGCGCGATGCGCGCGATCGACCGGGCCGACGTGGCGCTTCTGGTGATCGACGTCGAGACCGGTGTGACCGATCAGGACCAGCGTATCGCACGGTTCGCCGAGGAGCGCGGTTGCGGCATGCTCATCGTGCTCAATAAATGGGATCTGTTGGAGACGCCGGAGGAGAAGACCGAGCTCGTCGCCCGGCTCCCCGACAAACTCGGGTTCGTCGGTTTCGCCCCGGTGGTGCGCGTGAGCGCGCTCAAGGGGACCGGCGTGCACAAGATCCTACCGATGATCTCCACCATCCACGATGCGTACTCGCAGGAGATCTCCACGAGTGCGCTCAACCGCCTGCTCACCGATCTGCGCGCCACGGGCCACACGATCTCCAAGGGCGGCAAACATCTGCGCATGAAGTACGTGACGCAGACCGGGACCCGACCACCTGTCCTGACCTTCTTCGCGAACCATCCACGGATGGTGGACGCGAACTACGAGCGCTACCTCGAGAACCGCCTGCGCGAGACGTTCGACTTCTCGGGCACTCCCATCAAGCTGCGATTCCGCCAGAAGAACTGACGTGAGCGAGGCACTCAGGATACTCGGGACGACGTTTGGCGCGTACCTCGTCGGTTCGATTCCGTTCGCCGTCATCGTGGTGCGCCTGTTCTGGAAGCAGGACATCCGCGACTTCGGCAGCGGGAACACCGGCGCCACCAACGTGCTCAGGGTCTTCGGCGCCGTGCCGGGATTGAGCGTCTACGCGCTCGATGCGCTCAAGGGCGCCGCGGGTGTGTGGCTCGGCATCCTGCTCGTTCCGGAGGCCTGGGGCGCGACCGGCCGTGACTGGTTCATCGTACTCGGTGCCGCGGCCGCTATCGCCGGCCACACGCTGTCACCCTTCCTCGGGTTCAGAGGCGGTAAGGGCGTGGCCACCGCGTCGGGTGCCATCATGGTCGCCGCTCCGCGCGTCGCCCTCGTGATGGTGGCCCTGTTCGTAGTCATCGTCGCGATCTGGAAGTACGTCTCTCTCGGGTCGATCGTCATCGCGGTCGCCTTTCCCGTTGTATGCTTGGTGGCGTACCCGGGGCGGTACGCGCTTGCCGTGTTCGCGGTGCTGGTGGCCGCGTACGTGATCTGGAAGCACCGGACCAACATCGGCCGGATCAGGCGCGGAGAGGAGCATCGCATCTCCTTCAAGCGGCGGATGTGGGACGAGATGAGGCCGGACTCCAAGACCGAAGGACGTGAGGAACGATGAAGGTCGCCGTCATCGGTGCTGGCTCGTGGGGCACGGCTGTCGCATGGCTGCTGGGCGAGAAGGCCTACGACGTGAACGTCTGGGCGCGTGAGCCCGAGATCGCAGAGGGCATCAACGCCGAGGGCCGGAACCCGATGTTCCTCCCGGATGTCCAGCTCGGGCCGGGCGTCCGCTCCACGTCTGAGATCGGTGAGGCGGTGGAGGGTGCCACGGCCGTCGTGGTCGTCACGCCGAGCCACGGGGTCCGCGGAGTGGCCGAGGCGATGAGCGAGCACCTGCCCACCTCCGTGCCGGTCATCAACCTTGCCAAGGGCGTCGAGCAGAACACCCTCATGCGGATGACGCAGATCCTGGAAGAGGTGCTCGGGAACAAGGCCCGCCTGGCGGCGCTCTCCGGTCCCAACCACGCAGAAGAGGTCTCGAAGGGTGTGCCGTCGGCGACGGTCGTCGCGGCCTACGAGAACGAGGTCGCTCGCATGTTCCAGGACCTCTTCATCGCGCCGACCTTCCGCGTGTACACCAATCCCGACGTCGTTGGCGTGGAGCTCTGCGGCGCGTCGAAGAACGTGGTCGCCGTCGCGGCGGGTATGGTCGATGGGCTGGGCTACGGCGACAACACCAAGGCCACGCTCATGACACGGGGACTGGCCGAGATGAGTCGCCTGGGCACGCACCTGGGCGCGAACCCGATGACGTACATGGGTCTCGCCGGTATGGGCGACCTCATCGTCACGTGCACCTCCCGCCACAGCCGCAACCGGGGCCTGGGCGAGTGGATCGCAGGTGGCGGCACGGTGGAGAGCTACTCGGCGGAGACGCACATGGTCGCGGAGGGTGCGAAGAGCGCGGTGTCGCTCGACGACCTCGCCGCCAAGCTCGATATCGAGATGCCGATCACGCGCCAGGTCCGCGCGATCCTCTACGAAGGACACGTGCCCGGAGAGGCCGCCACGATCCTGATGGGCCGGGCCGCCGTCGATGAGTTCCACGGTATGGGACTCATAGAGGACTGAGCGTAGCGGCACGAGGCCTCGCGGATACGACGCTGAAGGAGCGTGGAACCAGTGGCACATGAGCTCACGATCGCACCGTCGATACTCTCGGCGGACTTCACGCGTCTTGCCGAGGCGATCGCGCTCGTAGAAGATGCGGGTGCCGACTTCATCCACGTGGATGTCATGGACGGCCACTTCGTCCCCAACCTCACCATCGGCCCGCCGGTCGTCAAGGCGCTCAAGCGCGTGGCGCGCAGGCCGCTCGATGTGCACCTCATGGTCTCGGACCCGGACCGCACGGCGCAGTGGTACGTGGATGCGGGCGCCGACATCGTGACCATTCATATCGAGGCGGCTGTACATGCGCATCGCACGCTGGCGGCGATCCGGGACGGCGGTGCGCAGGCGGGCATCACGCTCAACCCCGGGACACCGGCGTCAGCGCTTGCCGAAGTGCTACCGTACGTCGACCAGGTGCTCGTGATGAGCGTGAACCCCGGATTCGCCGCGCAGTCCTTCATCGAGGCATCGGTCGCCAAGGTGGCTGACATCGCACGGATGTGCCGGGAGGCGGGTGTGACTCCTCGCATCGAGGTCGACGGTGGTATCGACGCCGCCACTGCACCGCGCGTGGTCGCGGCCGGCGCCGACATGCTCGTCGCCGGCAACGCGATCTTCGGTGCCGACGATCCCGCGGCAGCACTGAAGGCCCTCAGGAGCAGCGCGCTCTCGCGGATGGTGTAGACTCCGTATCGCGTCCACGACCCCTGTCGTGTGGCCCCGGAAGGAGCACAGCGGATGTTCACTGGTCTGATCGAGTGCGAGGGTGTCATCACGCGTGCCGACCGGTCTCCCGGCGGTATGCGGATGGAAGTCTACGCTCCCGAGTTCGGGCGTGACATGCAGATCGGCGACGCGATCGCCGTGAACGGCGTCCGGGTCACCGTCGTCAAGTTCATCCGGGGTGCGTTCCTCGCCGATGTGAGCCCTGACATGCTCGAGACCTCCACGCTCGGTGCGCTCACACAGGGGCAGAAGGTCAACCTCGAGCGTGCGCTGCGGCTCTCCGACCGGCTGGCGGGACATCTGATGAGCGGTGTCGCGGACGGTATCGGCCATCTTGAGCTCCGGCAGCACGCGGGAAAGTTCTCGGTCTACCAGTTCCAGGCGCCGTCGCATGTGATGCGTTACGTGGTCGAGAACGGGCCGGTGGCGGTCGACGGCGTGTCGCTGATCGTGGCGAAGGTCGCGCCGCAGGGGTTCACCGTGGCCGTCGACCCCCAGACCGAATCCGGCACCACGCTCAAGGTCAAGGCGATCGGCGAACCGGTGAATCTCGAAGTGGACATGCTCGCGAAGTACGTCGAGCGCTTCATGGGGGTCCCTGAGGACGGGGAGCCTGTCCCCGCCGAGCGTCGTGGCCTGGGCGGCCTGTTGCGCGATCTCGCTGACGGCGGGCGCTGAGCGCCAGTCGGCCGTTATGCGGCTCCTGTCGCGCACGGCGGCCCATGTCCGGAGGGTCGGGAGAGAAGAGAACGCCCGGCCACCGTCTCCGGTACCGGGCGTTCCGCGGGGCTATCCAGCGGGTTCTCGCCACCCTGTGGCTATCAACCATGGATCACCTGACCTGGGTTCATCCCGGAGCGAATCCGGGAGGGAAAGTCACCATAGCAAAGGGTCCGTGGCCGGACAAGCGACGGTGTGTTCGATTCGACGAACGGTCGTCCGGCGAGAGCGGGCGGCGGTCTTCCTGCCATTCGGCACGGTTCCTGCGTGCGGTAGGATAGAGTGCCTCTATCCGCCGCTCGGAAAGGACCGCTCCGGTGAGCGATCGCACACCCAAAGAGACGGACTTTGCGCGCCCCGTCGACCGCTGGGCGTTGGCCGAGGCCGTGCCCGACACGATCATCAGCCTTCCCACGCCACGCACCCACGAAGAAGAACGGGTCCGCAGGGAGTTCAGGGGCCGGGTGCGCGCTGCAGGGGCGACGCTCGGCTTCGAGTCAGGGCCGGAGGGGGTGTGGCGCTCGTCTACCGGCGTCACGATTAGCACGCGTCTGAGCGAACGCCCGGTCACTCCCGCCGCTGCCGTGCACTTCGTGACGCAGATCGTGCGCGCGGCGCAGGAGGGGAGCGCGCCGCGGGCCGTGCTCTTCGTGGTAGCGCATCCGGAGGCCGCCGTCTCATTCACCGTGGCGATCCGGCACTGCGATGTCTACGATCTTGTGCGGACGATAACGGTCGATGACCTCGAACTGCTCGCGGTCCTGGTGGGCGAGGGGCGGGTCACCCATGAAGATGCCGTCAGCGTGCTTGCCCCCGTCGCGGGGATCGATGCCGGCGCTCTCGTGAACGCCGTGGCTCGCGCATGTGTGCGGGGGAGTGAGTGACCGTGACCCGCGTTTACCTGGACTACGCGGCCACCACGCCGGTCGACCCGGCCGTCGCTGACGTGATGCGCGCGGCGCTGCTCGCATTTCCGGGCAACCCGAGTTCGCTCTACGAAGAGGGGCGTGCGGCACGCAGCGCGCTCGAGGGCGCACGGAGCGACATCGCACGGCGCATCGGCGCGCACCCCGAGGAGATCGTGTTCTGCGGCTCGGGAACCGAGTCCGATGTCGCAGCGGTCCTCGGCATCGCCCGGCAGGCCGCGGCGACGGGCCGGAGCCGCCACGTCGTGATCAGCGCGTTCGAACACCATGCGGTCCTCGAGGCTGCGGTGGTCCTCGAGCGCGAAGGGTTCGAGGTCGAGCGGGTCGGCCCCGACAACACAGGCCGGATCGACCCGGAGGCGGTCGGCCAGGCGCTCAACGACCGCACTGCGCTCGTGTCGATCATGCACGCCAACAACGAGATCGGTACCGTGCAGGACGTCTCGGCGATCGCGCACCTCGCGCACGCACGCGGCGCGTACGTGCACACCGATGCGGCACAGTCGCTCGGCAAGCTCGACATCGATGTCGACGCGCTGGGCGTTGACGCGCTGTCGGCCGCCGGTCACAAGATCTACGCGCCCAAGGGCACGGGCATACTCTTCCTGCGCAGCGGCACGCCGTTCGAGCCGCTGCTACGGGGCGGCGGGCAGGAGTCCGGACGCAGAAGCGGCACCGAGAGCGTCGCAGGCGCGATCGCCCTGGCCCGCGCGCTCGAGTTGATGGACGACGAGCGCCCCGACGGGATGACGCGGCTGGGCGTGCTCCGGGATTCGATCGAACGCGGGCTTTCGGCGACCGCGTCTCCGGTGGTCGTGCACGGAGCCGGGGCGCAGCGCCTGCCACACCTCAGCAACATCGGGATACCAGGCTGTGAGGGCGGCTCGCTGCTCATGCTCCTGGACGAGGCCGGCTTCTCGGTCTCGGCCGGAAGCGCGTGCGCATCGGGAAGCGGTCGTGCGAGCCACGTCCTGCAGGCGATCGGGGCGGGGCGTGATCCGCATGAGGCTTCGCTCAGGGTGACCGTGGGGCGCTGGACCAGCACCGCGGACGTGGAGCGGTTCGTCGACGCGGCGGCACACGCGATCGCGCGGCTGCGTGGCCGATGAGCGGCGATCGAGTCTGGGTGGCACTTTCGGGCGGTGTGGACTCCGCCGTCGCCGCGGCATACGCGCTGGAGGGTGCGACTGAGGTCACAGGGGTCACGCTCGACTTCGGGATCGACGGGCATTCGTTGGAGGCCGCTGCCGAGGTGGCCGCATCGCTGGGTATCCCGCACCGCGTGATCGACGTGCGGGCCGCATTCGAAGATCACGTGATCGGTCCGTTCGTGCGGGCATACGCCGAAGGCAGCACTCCCAACCCGTGCATCGTCTGCAATGAGCACATCAAGTTGGGTTTGCTGCTTGCGACGGCCCGCGCTGAGGGTGCGGATCGGCTGGTCACGGGACACTACGCACGTATCGTCCGGACGCCGGGCGGACTGGCGATCGCGCGCGCGACAGACGCGTTCAAGGACCAGTCGTACTTCCTGTACCGCGTCGATGCGAACTCGCTGGAGTACATCGACTTCCCTCTCGGCACGTTCTCCAAGGGCGAGGTCCGAGCCCGGGCGGCCCGGCTCGGCCTACCGGCGGCCGAACGTGCGGACAGCCAGGACGTCTGCTTCCTCGCCGGCACGACGGCGGGGGCGTTCGTGTCCGCGCGTATGCCGGAGGCATGTGTGCCCGGTCCGATCGTGGATGCAGAAGGGCGGCGGATCGGGACGCATCAGGGGGTCTGTCACTACACCGTGGGCCAGCGCAAGGGACTTCCGGGAGGTCGGGGACCGCTGTTCGTGAGCGAGGTCGATCCCGTGCACGACACGGTGCGCGCCGGGAGTCGCGCCGAATGCGAGACCACGCAGGTCGTGGCGCTTGATGCGGTGTGGGGCGGGGCGGACGAGGGCGGGGCGCAGGTGTGCGTGCGCGCCCGGAGCGCGGCCGTCCCGGCCCGCGTGGTACGCTCGGGTCCACGGCTCGACATCACGCTCGACGAGGCGGTATGCGCGGCACCGGGCCAGGCTGCGGTGTGCTATGACGGGGACGTCGTCGTCGGTGGCGGCATGATCGTGAAGGAGCGCATCGGGTGATCGACTGTCACGTGCACACATGGCGGTGCAGGCATGCCACCGGCACGCCTGTCGAGTACGTCCGTGCCGCCGCGGAGCGGGGCATCTCGGTTCTCACGTTCACCGAGCATCTGCCCCTCGCGCCGGATCTCGCGGACCGTGTGCCCGGGGCGGCCCGATACGCGATGCCCGAATCCGAGTTGCCCCTCTACATCGCCGAGATCGCCGAGGCGGCCACGCTCGGGAGTTCGCTCGGCGTCGAGGTGCTGTGCGGTATCGAGGTCGACGCGGTGCCGATCGCGCGCCCGTACGCGCGGGAGATGCTCGCGCAGCACAGCTTCGACGTGGTGCTCGGTTCGGTGCACTTCATCGATGACTGGGCCTTCGACGACCCTTCCCTGCGCGACGGCTACGACGTGTGGAGCCCCGACGCGCTCTGGGAGCGGTACTTCGGTGATGTGCTCGATGCGGCGCGAGCCGGACTCGCCGACGTCATGGCGCACGTGGATCTCGTCAAGAAGTTCGGCGTGTGGCCCTCGGGACCTGCGGACGGCATGTACCGCGAGACCGCGTCTGCGCTCGCGGAGGCCGGGGTGGCGGTCGAGGTCAACACCGCCGGGCTCCGGAAGCCGTGCCAGGAGATATATCCGGGCGCTGCGCTACTGCGGGCGCTTCGGGAGGCGGGTGTTCCCGTGACGATCGGGTCGGATGCCCATACGCCCGACGAGGTCGGTGCGGGCGGTGCAGAAGCGCTTGCGGCGCTCGGGGACGCGGGATTCCGCTCGGTCGTCGTGTTCAGCGGGCGCGAGATGCGGGAGGTGCGTCTCGATGAGCTCTGAGCACACGCTCGAGGTGCGTGACATCGTCACTGCGCTCGAAACCGCGTTCCCGTCCCGTTTTGCCGAGGAATGGGATCGCGTCGGGTTGATCGCGGGTGCACCGGAGACCGTGGTCACGGGCGTGCTCGTGACGCTCGACGCCACCGCGGAAGCGGTCGGCCGGGCGCAGCGGGCCGGCGCGAACCTCCTGGTGACGCACCACCCGCCGTTCCTCGAGATGCCCGAGCGCGTGGAGCACGGTCCGGGGCCTGCCGGGACACTGGCCGCCGCACTCTCCTCAGGCGTGGCCGTGGCAAGCTTCCATACCAGCCTGGATCGCGCACCCGCGGGAGCGGACGCGCTGTGTGATGTCCTCGGTCTCTCCATCATCGGACCGCTCGAGAGTGGTTCGGAACCGGTCAGCGTCATCATCGTCTACGTGCCGGAAGACGCCGTGGGGCGGGTCCGCGCGGCCATGGCGGCTGCGGGCGCCGGCCGGATCGGCGCGTACGAGGGCTGCTCGTTCGAGAATCCAGGCATCGGCCGTTTCGCCGCTCTCGGCGGCGCGGATCCGGTGGTCCGCGATGTGGGGGAGGGTGTCGGCGAGGTGAGGATCGAGATGGTCGCGCCCCGTCCGGCCACCGGTCGTGTGCTGGCAGCGGCACGCGACGCGCACCCGTACGAGGAGCCGGTCGTGCTCGCCACCGAGGCGCAACGGGCACGAGGTGTCGCCCGTCTGGGGCGGGTCTGCTCCTACGGGGGTGCCGATGTCGGCTCGCTCGCTGCACACGTGGGCGCTCGGCTCGGCGTCCGGCCGCGGATCTGGGGTGACCTCACGGGTCCGGCTGCACGTGTGGCCATTGCGGGCGGCTCGGCAGGCTCGCTCCTCGGCGACGCGCGGGCGGCAGCGGATGTACTGGTAGCGGGGGAGGTGCGCTATCATGACGCCCTGGACGCCGCGGCGCGTGGCCTGGCGATCATCGAGGTCGGCCACGACGCATCGGAATGGCCGCTCGTGCGTGTGCTGGCCGAGGAAGTCAGGCGATACGCCGGCCCTGATCTGCCCGTGATCGCAGAGACGCCACGCCTCGCGTGGCAGACGCTGGAGGATGCGCATGACCGAGGGTGAGATGCTCATCGCGTTGATGGAGCAGGACCGAACACTCGACCGGGCCATCAAGACGCTCGATGAGCTGCCCGAGAAGCAGGCGATCCTGAAGTTGCGCCACCGGCTCAAGGAGATCGAGGGTGTGGCCGACAAGGCCCGAGCCTACCTGAAGAGTGCGAACGCGATGGTCGCCCGCGCGGCCGACGAGGTCGCCACGGTCCAGGCCAAGATCGATGCCGAGCAGGCCAAGGTGCTCTCGGGCAGGGTCACCGATCCCAAGGAGCTCCAGAACCTGACGCGTGAGATCGACTCGCTCGCCCGGCGGAAGGACCAGCTCGAACGCGAGGAGCTGAACCTGATGGAGAAGGCCGAGGCAGGTGAGGCACAGGTGGCGCGGATCGAAGCCACGCTTGCGGAGGGCCGCGCCCGGGAGGCCTCGCTCATCGAGGAGTTCAAGGCGCACGGTGGAGAGATGCAGACCGAGATCGCCCGGTTGAAGGCAGGCCGCGAGGCGATGGCCGCCAGGTTCGACCCGCGGTTGCTCGCCCGGTACGAGAGACTCAGGGAGACCAAGCGCGGCGTGGCGGTCGGCATCTTGCAGGGCGCGCTCTGCAGCGCTTGCAGGACCGAGATCCCGGCAGGCCAGTGCCAGGTGCTCCTGGCCGGTCCCGAGGTCGGAGAATGCCCCAACTGCAAGCGGATGATCATCGTCCGCCCGGAGGGCTCGTGAGCGGGGTCTGGACGGTCAACAGCGACGGCGGCTCGCGGGGCAATCCCGGGCCCGGTGCGGCC
Source organism: Coriobacteriia bacterium (assembly GCA_016933785.1). GTDB lineage: Bacteria > Actinomycetota > Coriobacteriia > Anaerosomatales > Anaerosomataceae > Anaerosoma. Next base: position 33,376 of record JAFGAG010000010.1, read on the forward strand.
GGGATCGTCGTGCGCGACGCGTCCGGCCAGATCGTCGCGCGTGGTGGGAGTTACCTCGGCGAGGTCACCAACAACGTCGCCGAGTACGAGGGCGTCCTGTGGGGGATGCGCGCCGCACGGGCCCTCGGTGCGGAGTCGGTGCGGATGCGTGCCGATAGCGAACTCGTCGTTAAGCAGATGCGTGGCGAGTATCGTGTCAAGAACGAAGGGCTCAAGCCGCTGTTCCTGCAGGCGCAGGCGCTCGTACGCGCGTTCGCGCACGTGGAGTTCGAGCACGTGCGCCGCGAGGCGAACGTCGAGGCGGACGCCCTGGCGAACGAGGCCATGGATGCGCGGAGCGACGTGGGCGACGCGCCTGAGGCGCCTGGTGCGTGCACGGGCACGCTCTTCGGCCGGGAGGTCTAGCGATGTACGACCTGATGATCCGCGGACACTTCGACGCTGCGCATGCGCTCCACGGCTACCCGGGCGAGTGCTGCAAGCTCCACGGCCACACCTGGGACATCGAAGTCGTCGTACGCGGATCCGAGCTCGACGAGGTGGGCATCGTCTACGACTTCAAGACGCTCAAGGCCGACCTGGCCGGGGTGCTCGAACCTCTCGATCACGCGTATCTCAACGATGTGCCGCCGTTCAACGAGCTGAACCCGACGGCGGAGAACCTCTCGCGGTTCATCTTCGAGTCGCTTGCCGAGACGGTGGGAGAGGCCGTGACGGTCGTGGAGGTCGCCGTGTGGGAGTCGCCGATCGCCAAGATCACCTATCGGCCCGAGGTGTAGTCTCCGGACGCGAGGATGGTCCTGGAAACAGAGGTGTCCCGAGAAACCCGGCCAGCCTCATCCGTAGTCCTCAGCTTCCCGTTTCTTACCATCGTAGAACCCGCCCGGCACGGTCCCGCTTGCGCTTGACCCACCTTCGAGGCTCCCGTCAGGCAGCTACTGGTACGCTGACTTTCCGGTTCCGCTCGGCCCGACCTCTCGGGACACGACTCACTGTACGAGTCACCTGACACGGGGTCAAGGCTTTCTCCGACAAAGTTCATGGGAGCTGATGAGCGGTATGAGGTGCCCGCTGGGCGGACCCATATGCGTGATGAACGGTCTTCGGATGGACCTGACCGAAGATGGGCGGCCCACATGGTCAACGTCGGCCGGCGGGACGTCATCGGTCACTCTTAGCCTTTATTAACCACGTCTCGACGTGTATACTCACGCGAACGATGACGCCCGTTGAACGGTGATGAGGTGACTGTATGCCCAGCGCGACACTCGAGGAGTACCTGGAGGCCATCTACAAGCTCGCGGAGCGCGCTGCCGTGCGTCCGGGTCAGATCGCCGATGCCATGGGTGTCTCCGCACCGACCGTAACCGCGACGCTCGGACGGCTCCAAGCGCGCGGACTCATCAACCGTTCCGGGGATGGTGCCGTCGAACTCACGCTGAGCGGTCGTCAGGGTGCACTGGACATCATCCGCCGTCATCGCCTCGCGGAACGGTTCCTCGTCGACGTTCTGGGTCTGTCGTGGGACGAGGTGCATGACGAGGCTTGCGAGCTCGAGCATGCGCTCTCCCCGAAGGTCCAGGAGGCGCTCGAACGGTTCATGGACAACCCGGACGTGTGTCCTCACGGCCATCCCATCCCGAGCGCGGACGGTGCGATCGCGGTGCAGGAGGGTGGTCCCCTGTGCCAGATCGGTGCGGGCGAAGAGGTGCGGATCGTACGCATCGAGGATGAGGACGGTGAGCTGCTGTCGTATCTCTCGTCACTCGGCATGTTCCCGGGCACGTCGGTCCGGGTCTGCGATGTCGCGCCCTTCAAGGGACCGCTGATGGTGGAGGTCGGCGACGCGCGCTACGCGCTCGGACGCGAGGTGGCCGAGAAGATCGTGGTAGAGGGCGAGGGTGGACACCGGAGACGCGGTAAGCGCGGCGGGCGCCGGTGAGTGCGCCATGCCACGACGGTCGCGAGGCGTTCATGGGGCGGCCGGACGCCGAACTGGTGATTGCGCTCGCGGGTAACCCGAACGTCGGCAAGTCGAGCCTGTTCAACGCGCTGACCGGCCTCGGGGTCGAGACGGCGCACTATCCCGGCACCACGCGCGAGGTCTTCACCGGTATCGCGCGTGCCGGTGAGCGTTCGGTCGGTGTCATAGACCTCCCGGGCAGCTACGGGTTCACCGGTGTCGCCGAGGAGGATGTTGTTGCGCTGAGGGCGCTGGAGGACCTCGAGCCCGACGTGGTCGTCGTGGTCGTTGACCCCACCACACTCGGCCGCACACTCTATCTCGCGCTCGAAGCCATCGACCTCGGCTATCGTGTCGTGCTCGCGGTGAACCTGGTCGACGAGGCGCGCCGCTCGGGTCTGGAAGTCGACAGCGGAGCGCTTGCCACGGCACTCGGCATCCCGGTGATCCCGACGGTCGCGACGCAGGGTATAGGCGTGAGCGATGTGGTCGATGCGTGCTTCCGCGTGGCGGAGGGGCCCGTCCCCGAGCCCCCGGGCTACGGTCCTGACTTCGAGGCGTTGCTCGAGCCGCTCGTCTCTGCCTGCAGCGAGGCTGTGTGCCTCCCGTGCGGGCGGAGTGCGCGCGGAGCAGCACTCGAGATGCTGAGCGTTCCCGGCGGCCCAGAGCAGGAGCGTCCGGCAGGGATCGATGCCGCGCTCAGGCAGGTCCGGAGCTCCATGCGGTCGCACTTCGGGGAGAGTGGGGCGACGCACCTGGCGCGCGAACGTCACGGTCTGGCAGGGCTCCTGGGTGAGGAGGCGGTGCGGCGAAAGGAGCGGCACTGGCTACCTCGTGACGCGTGGTCTCTCACGACGTGGCCGTGGACGGGCGTGCCGCTCGTGGTGCTCGTGGCGGCCGGTATCTTCGGGTTCCTCTTCTTCTTCGGCGATCTACTTGCTCGTGGATTCTCCAGCCTTTGGGGGGCGTTCGCCTCACCGGCGATCACCTCGACCATCACGTCGCTCGTGGGCGAGGGTGTGCTCTCGCGCGTGCTGCTCTGGGGTTTTGACGCGGGTATCGAGGCGTCGCTCTCGATCGGCCTGCCGTACATCCTCACGTTCTACTTCCTGATCGGCTTCCTCGAGGACACTGGCTATCTCAACTCGCTCGCATTCCTCACGGATCGCCTGATGCACCGCTTCGGCCTGCACGGGCGGGCCATCGTGCCGATGGTCGCCTCGGCCGGCTGCAACGTGCCGGCGCTCATGGCGGCGGGTCAGCTGCCGAGCAAGCGCGAGCGCGTGATCGCCTCCACGCTCGTGCTCTTCGTGCCGTGCAGCGCGCGGACCGCCGTGATCCTCGGTGCGGTCGGTCACTACCTTGGCTGGCAGCCGACGCTGCTCGTGCTCGGCATCCTGGTGGCCGTGTGGCTCGGCGTGGGCCTGAGCCTTCAGAAGATGGTCCCCGGGACGTCGCGCGGGCTCGTCATGGAGATGTTCCCGTTCCGCCGTCCGTCGGTCAAGCGAGTCGCGGCCAAGGCGTGGGGGCAGTTCAAGGAGTTCCTGTTCATAGCCACGCCGATCGTGATCGTCGGCAGCCTGGTGCTGGGCGGTCTGTATGAGACCGGCTGGCTGGTGAAGCTTAGCGATCCACTCGCGCCGGTCGTCGAGGGATGGCTCGGGCTGCCAGCTATCGCTGGCCTTACGCTGCTTCTCGGATTCCTGCGCAAGGAGCTCTCGCTGCAGCTGCTCGTGGCGCTTGCGGTGGCCACGGCGGGGTTTGCCGGCGCCGAGCTGACCGAGCTCATGAGCGCGACGGACATCGTGGTGTTCGCGGTGGTGAACGCGATCATGCTGCCGTGCATATCCACCATGACCGTGTACTGGAGGCGCAACGGCCTGCCGACCACGGCGATCGCGCTGGGGGCGACGGTCGTCATCGCACTCGTGGTGGGCGGCGTTCTCGCCCGCGTGCTGCCGCTTATCGGGATGGGCGCGTAGCGCGCATCGCCCGAGCTGGCTGGATCACGCGTCCCCGGCCGTCTCCGTGGCGGCCTTCGAGCCGAAGCGGTACGTCCACGCGCGCGTCATCTCGGCGCCGAGCAGGACGATCTGTGCGCTGTAGTTGAGCCACACGAGGAAGACCACCACCGAGCCTGCGGCCCCGAAAGCGGTGCCGATCGACGAACTCGAGAGGTACAGGCCGAGGAGCCAGCGTCCGAACGTGAAGAGTCCGGCGGTCATCGCGGCACCGACGGCGACGTCGCTCCAGCCCAGACGCAGGCGGGGAAGCACCAGATAGACGGCGGCGAAGAGCGCCCAGAGCACGATGAGTGAGATGAGGATGTCGAGCGCCTGGACGGTCCGGGCGGAGAGGTCGACGCCGATCCACTCCGAGGTGATCGCTACCGCAAGCGCGTTGAGCGCGAGGGTGGCGATGAGCAGCACGCCCACGACGATCACCATCAGGAACGCGCGGAGGTTGTGGACGGCGAAGGCGCGGAGCGTGAAGCGTACGCCGTCCCAGAACGAGGTGCCCTCGGCGCGCTCGGGCGGTGTGTCCCAGATGCGGTCGAAGGCACTTCGCATGGCACCGAACAGGCGCATGGCGCCGAAGATCGCGAGGACGACCGCGATGCCGCTCAGAAGCGTGCCGGTGCTCGGCAGAGATGCCGAAGCGAGCAGCTCTTCGACGATCGACGTGCCGAGTTCGCCGGCGAGCCGGTCGGCGGCGGTGAGGAGTTCAGCGGTGGCTGCTCGCGTGCTCACGAAGCGTCCTGCGATGGTGACCACGACGAGTAGGAGCGGTGCCACGGAGAGCAGTGCGTAGTAGGAGAGGGCAGCGGCGATCTGCGGGGCCCCATGGTCGGCCCATCCCTTGGCGGCGTCGCCGAGCACGCCTTCTACGGCGCGTATGAAGCGTTTGACCGGTTCTCGTGGCGCTGACACACGATCACTCCGTCCGATGACACGGACTATCAGGGTCGTCCGCGGGGCGGTGGGTCCCTGCTCCACAGTCTACCCGAGTAGGCATCGCCCGATGTCAGAGGCGTCTTGTATACCGAACATGTGTTCGATATACTGAACACGCCGGGTGTGGACCCCTGAAGCTCCTTCCACACCCGGCACCTCTCTCAAAGGACGTCTCCCATGGGCCGTAACCGCGCGATCAGACAGTACGATCCCCGCACGACGGGGCAACCGCTCGATCTGTTCACCGCCAGTGACACGCGCGCCCCGGTGATCCTGGAGCTCTTGAGGAGCCCATGGATCGTGCGGGGATCCGATCTTGGCGGCGGCGTCTCAGGCCTTGCGGGCAAACGGCGAGAGCACGAGATCGAGGTCGTCTGGGATGCGTCACGCGGTGCGCCACGCTCGTTCGTGGCTGGCACCCGGCGGTACACGGTCGACGCGGTGGTGCAGTCATGGGCGGTCGAGCGCGCCTGGTGGGACCCGCGCAAGCGCTTGAGCCGTCGCTGCTACCGCGTGCTCGCACGTGGCGGCCTCTATGACCTTGCCTACGACCGCATCGCCGATTGCTGGTTGCTCACCGGCATCGTCGATTAGAGCAGCCATGTCCGGATTCGTGCATCTTCACGTGCATTCGCACTTCAGCTTCATGGACGGTGTCGCGTCGCCCGCGGCGCTCCTCGAGCGCGGTGCGGGCTACGGTATGGCCGCCCTTGCGCTCACCGACCACCAGGGACTCTACGGCGCCATCCGTTTCTACCGGGCGGCGCTCGAGGCGGGTATCAAACCGATCATCGGTACGGAGGTCGTGATCGAGGCGGCCGGACTCGAGGGTCCCGCTATCATCGAGGGCGACCTGCCACCGGATGGCCGGTTGCCGCTCTCGCCACCCGTGGGCTTCGGCCGGGCCGCGGGCGCGGGGTTCCATCTCACGCTCCTCGCGAAGGACATCACCGGCTACCGCAACCTCTGCCGGCTGCTCTCGCGTACGCACGTCCGCACGGGGGACGACCCCTCGGTGGTCGTCCTCACCGACCTTGAGCGGTGCACCGAGGGGCTCATCGGGCTGTCGGGTTGTCCCAACGGCGAGGCTGGCGCCGCCGTGCTCGCGGGCCTCGGCGCGCGGGCCGAGCGGGCGCTGCTGCGCCTTTCGCGCTGCTTTGCTCCCGGTGACTTCTACGTGGAGCTCATGCACCTCATGACGCCCGACTCCCCGCGGTATGTCGCGACGCTCGTGGCGCTCGCGGAGCGTTGCGGGCTTCCGGTTGTGGCCACCAACGATGTCCACTATGCCGAGCGACGTGACTTCCGCATCCACGACGTGCTCGCCTCGGCGGGAGCACGCACCACGCTCCCCGGCCCGTACGACCGCCCCAACGCCGAGCTGTGGCTGAAGCCCGCAGGCGAGATGCGGCGGCTGTTCGCCGACGTGCCGCAGGCGTGCGACGCCACGCTCGAGATCGCGGAGCGGTGCACGCTCGACCTGGGTCTCGGCTCGTTCCACTTCCCGTCGGCCGATGTGCCGAAAGGCGAGACCGCATACTCGGTGCTCTCCAAGGCAGCCTGGCGGGGGCTGGAGGAGCGCTACCGGCCGGTCACACCCGAGGCGGTACGGCGCCTGCAGTACGAGCTCTCGGTGATCCAGGACCTCGGCTTCCCGGAGTACTTCCTTACGGTGAAGGACATCGTGGACTTCGCAAAGCGCGAAGGCATCCGTTGCAGCGGGCGGGGGAGCGCGGGAGACTCGATCGTCACCTACCTGCTCGGTATCACCGACGCCGACCCCATCGCGCACGACCTGCTCTTCGAGCGGTTCTTGAACCCCGAGCGCCGGCAGATGCCCGATATCGACGTGGACTTTGACTCGCGTCGTCGCGACGAGGTGATCGCCTACATCTACGACCGCTTCGGGCACGACCATGTGGCGATGGTGGCCACGGTCAACACGATGACCGCCAGAAGCGCCGTGCGCACCGCGGCCAAGGCGCTCGGGCACTCACCCGATGAGATCAACGCGTTCTCGCGCTACCTGCCATGGGTGAGCGCGCACCGGCTTCCCGAGGTACTCGCCACGTATCCCGAGTGTCGCGACCACCCGCTGCTCAAGCCTGAGCATGCGCTGGTTGTGGAGCTCGCCACCGAACTCGATCACACACCCATGCACCTCGGTACGCACCTCGGCGGCTTCATCATCACGCGTGAGCCCATCGAGGCGTGGATGCCGCTCCAGTGGGCGGCCAAGGGCGTGGTGGTCTCGCAGTACGACAAGGACGACGTCGAGGCGCTCGGCCTGGTGAAGATGGACATCCTGGGGCTGCGCACCCACTCGGCGATCAGCGATACCGTGCGCATGGCGAGAGAGCGGGTGGGGGAGGCGGCAGTGCCCGAGCCATTCGACCTGCCGCACGACGACCCTCGCGTGTACGCCACGATCGCCGCGGCCGACACCGTGGGGATGTTCCAGCTCGAGAGCAGCGGCCAGCGCAACCTCGCGCTCCGCCTTAAGGAACGCGACTTCGAAGACATCATCGCCGCGATCTCACTCTTCCGTCCCGGACCGCTCGAGGCTGAGATGATCACACCCTTCATCCGCCGTCGGCACGGCCTGGAGCCGGTCATCGTGCCGCATCCCGCGATGGGCGAGATCCTGCGCTCGAGCTACGGCGTCATCGTCTACCAGGAGCAGGTCCTGCAGGTCGCCAAGGCTGTGGCGGGCTTCACACTCGCCGAGGCCGACAGCCTGCGTCGCGCGATGACCAAGGGCCGCAGCCGCGAGGCGATGGAGGCCATCAAGGCGCACTTCGTGGAGCGCGCATGCGGCCTTGGCGTGGAGTGCGTCGTTGCCGAAGAGGTCTTCCGGCAGCTCGAGGGGTTCGCCGCCTACGGGTTCTGCAAGGCGCACGCGGCGTGCTTCGCGGTGGTCTCCTACGCCACCGCCTGGCTCAAGACGTACTATCCGGCCGAGTTCGCGGCCTCGATCCTCAACAACGAGCCGATGGGCTTCTACAGCCCGCGCCTCGTGCTCGACGACGTGCGGCGTCACGGCATCGCGGTGCTGCCGCCGCACATCAACGCCTCTTCGGCGGAGTTCACGGTGGAGCGGGACGGGGGCGCCGTGCGCGTCGGCCTCGGGAGCCTGCTCTCCATGACCTCGCGCCTGCTATCTGTGCTGGAAGCCGAGCGAGCGGTGCGCCCCTTTGCCGACCTCGCCGACTTCCTCAAGCGGACGCGCGCCGAAGAGCCGGCCGCACGGAGCCTCATTCGCGTGGGGGCTCTCGACGGTCTGGGGGTGACCGATGCCCGACGCCCGCCAACGCGCGACGAGATGCTCGCGCTGTTGCCGGAACTCAAGGCGGTCATCGCCAGGCAGGGCGTGGCCGGTGACGACACGCTGCTGATCGCACCTGCGCGTGCGCGGGGGCCTGTCGACACC
>JAFGAG010000011.1 GCA_016933785.1 Coriobacteriia bacterium
GTGTTGGCGCCCGCGTCACCGAGCATCGCGCGCTCGCCGAGGTCGTATCGCCAGACCGCGACCACCGGTCCCAGCAGCATCACCACGATGGCCGCCTGCACGGCGATGGCCTCGGCCTGACCGAGCAGGAGGTCGCTCCCCGGACCAGCGAACGGCGCCACCGAGTCGGAGTAGGCGGCGATCACTGCGCGCGCATAGGCGATCGCCGGCAGGATGACCAGGGCGCTGTACGCCTTGAGGGCACGGCCCGGCCGAAGATCGAGCAGGTTGATCAGGTTGGCCGAGAGCGCGATGGTGGCCGTCGCGAGCGCCCACGCGAGCAGCGACAGCCATCCCGCCGCGCCTGCATCTGCCGCTATGCCCGAGCGCTCGATGATGCGGGGAGCCGCGCTCGCCCCGTAGAAAAGCGCGATGACGCCGATACCGAGCATCTTGAGCATGCCTGTGGTAAGGCGTCCGTCCTTCAGCACCCCGAAGTGACCCGCGAATCCCTTGGGACCCGCGCCGCCGAACGCGTCATCGGCAAGGCCGAGCGCGACTACCCCGCTCACCAGGAGGAACGGCACGCCGAAGAGCGGCAGCCCGAGCGGCGTCGTGGCCACGCGCTCAACCAGCGCAGAGCCCGCCCACGGCGGCAGCCCGGCCATCGCGTCGAGCACGGCCTGTCCTGCGAGCGGCGCGAGCGCCCACACGAGCCAGACGAGGCCGAGGCTCGCGCTCACGAGCGTCCCCCGGTAGTTGGCACGCTCGAGCGGCCCGCCGGCTGAAGCCGGAACGAGCGCACGCATCGCAAGAAACGGTACTGCCACGCCGAACACGAGCGCGACGAGCACCGTCGCTACCCCGCCTGCATCACTCAAATTCATTGTGCCCTCTCCGCCTCTCGAGTGCGGCCACCACAAGCGCGGCGGCCGGGAACAGCATGACGAGCGCCGATACCGCTACTCCCGAGTCCTCCGTAAGCACGGCGACGAACGCCGCGGCGACCGACCCGGTGAGTGCAGCGCTAAGCCCCGCGCTCGTTGAAAGCACCGAGCCGACAAACCCCTTCGGTCTCGCAAGAAGGTACGCGATCGCGCCGACTGCGACGGGCAACAGAACGACGATCGGCGTCGCGTTGAGGATGCCCCAGCTGAGCGCAAGCTTGCGCGCGATGAGGTCCCAGAGGCCGCCGCCGGACAGTACGCGCCCGAGGTGTGAGGGCGCTCCACCCATCGTATCGAGTGCCGCCGCGAGAGCGACGAGCGCCACCGCCCCGGCCACAGCGACAGCTAACCGGCGCAGGGTGAGCCGCGTGCCGGCGGCCCTCAGGTACGCGCCGAGTATGGCGGCGCCACCCCAGGCAGCGACCCCGATGTTGGCGCCGAGTGCCGGAAGCACCGCTACGACGACCGCCGGGACTCCTAGCCACAGGTAACCTGAGGCGCGCGTGCGTCCAAACAGGTCCACCCGTCGGGCCACACCGGTCAGAAGTCCGCCCACCAGGAGTGCGGCGGCCTCGTTGCCGAGGCCGTAGAAGCGCGCCCCGAACAGCAGCGAGTAGCTGAACACACCACCTGAGGCGGCCGGCCCTCCGAGTATCTGGTCGGCCGCGATCGCGAGCGCGGTTCCTCCCGCAAGCCACGCCAGTGCTGATGCGGGTCCGCTGCGCAGCGCCTTCACGAGAGCCGCGAGCGCGACGACCGCTGTCGCGACCAGGAGTGCGCGATATGCCCCGTCCGCATCGGTCGGCTGACCCGCGAGGCGCGCCAGTAGCGAGCCGGCCGGAAGCGCACAGAGTGCAACAAGTGCGAAGGCAAGCGCGCGACCAAGTACTCCGGCCGCCGCACCCGGGGCGAAGAGCGCAGCGCCGAGCCCCGCTGCAAGCAGGGCGACCGCGGCCGCGATGAGCCCGAACCACACGGGCTCGCGCACCGCCTCCAGGGCGCGGGCACTCGCGTCCCGCTCAACCATCGTCTCAAGCCTCAGCGCGGCATCCGGTACCGTGCCGGCTACTTCAAGGACGGAACCCGTCATCGTATCCGGAACCTCGAGGCCGAGGAGTGAGACCACGGTGGCCGAGATGTCGGGCAGGGCGATCACGCCATCGCGCCTCGTAGCCGGCGAGTGCAGCACACCCGGGCCGAGGCCGTACACGATGGCTGGGCCAAAACCGGGAGGACCGTCGACCGCCAACTGCGATGTCGAGATGATCACGAGCACGGCGTCATCGGGAAGCGAGCGAAGCGCGATGCGTGTCACAGCGTCAGTGGTGGTGACACCCGCCTGCCGCGCACTCTCCCACGCACTCCCGGTCGAGCCGGCGTCACGCGCACGCGACGCATCACCCGGGTCGAGCACGATAAGCCCCGGCGCGCCCGCATCCTGCCGGATGACATCGAGCGCTTCCCGGTATGCGACTTCGACCACATCGAGATCGGTCACCAGCCCGGCCTCTGTTCCCGGGGCAGCCTTCAACACGCGCGCTCCGGTCTCATCGTAGTCGACGATTCCTTCGGTGTCGGCCGCCACGATACGTGCCGGCCTTCGGCCGGGCGGGGTGACCTCATCCAGTGTGCGGGTGGGACTCCCGATGGCCGCCGTGTATCCCCCGACGGCACGAATCGCACCGCCGAGCAGCCCGAGCGCCGACCCGCCGCTCCCGTCATCGGCAGGAGCCGGGACCGGTGAGCCGGCCGAGAGTACCGCCGCGCCTCGCACCTCATCGGGTGTCGGGTCGAGCGAGCCTGCGCGGACCGCGGCGCCGGCTACCGCACCCTGCTCGATCATCCGCCAGAGCCCGGGCGTCGACTCGGGGCTCACATCCTGCCAGGTGAGATACGGCGCCAGAACGACGACGAGCGTCCTGAACACCGGAGTGGGTGCCTGTGCGGCGGCGGGAACCGCGCACACGGCCACGAGCGCAGCACACGCGAGACCGAGGCGGAGCGCTCGCTTCATCGGCCCCTCCCGCCTCTCGTACGCGCCGGCGTCGTGTGAGGCACCACACCGCGGCACCGGCGTACGGCACCACGGCGAGTGCGCCCGCACGCAGTATACCAAGCGGCAACCACGTCACAGCACGCCCCTGTAGTCGGCTACACTGATGCGGTCAGCCGAGTCCGGGGGTCTACCATCGCCAGGCCATCGATAGCACGCTCTACCGCGTCGATGTCGGTCTCGACGCTCGTCTCGCGCATCACCGGGTTCGTGCGCACCTGGGCGATGGCGTACGCGCTCGGCGTCACGGCGATCGCCGACTCGTATGACATCGCGAACAACCTCCCGAACATGCTCTTCGAGCTGCTCGCGGGAGGCGTGCTCTCGAGCGTCTTCATCCCGCTGTTCATGGAGCGGATGCAGAGAGACGGCGAGCACGACGCCTGGCGCTTCGCGAGCTACGTGCTCAACATCATGGTTCTCGCACTCGGCGCGGTCGCCCTCATCGCCACGGTGTGGCCCGATCCGTTCGTCCGGTCGCAGACGCTCACCGTGCCCGCCGAGCAGGCCGCCCTCGCCATCTGGTTCTTCCGCTTCTTCGCGGTACAGATCGTCTTCTACGGCATGGGGCTTGTCTTCACCGGCGTGCTCAACTCGTACCGCCGTTTCCTCGCTCCGGCCATCGCCCCCATCTTCAACAACCTCGTCGTCACCATCACGCTACTTGGGTTCTACGTCCCCCTGCGCGAGAGTGATCCGGACCTGGCACTCACCGCGCTCGCCGTCGGGACGACGCTCGGCATCGTTGTGATGGCCGCAGTCCAGGTACCGAGCCTTGCCCGTCTCGGATGGCGGCACACCCTGCGCATCGACTGGCATCACCCGGGGCTCCGCACGATCGCGGCCAAGACGGTCCCGATCCTCATCTACGTGGTGACCAACCTCGTGGCGGTGACGTTCAGGACCAACTTCGCAATCGCGACGGGCGAGGGCGGTCAGGCCGCGCTGCGCTACGCGTGGCAGTTCTACCAGTTGCCGTACGGCATCTTCGCCGTGGCGCTCGCCACCGCGATCTTCCCCGAGCTGGCCGAACGCGGCAACGCGGGTGACATCCCAGGCTTCAGGGCCATGTTTGCCCGCGGGCTGCGCGCCACGACCGTACTCATCGTTCCGCTCGCGGCGCTCCTGGCCACGCTCGCGACCCCCGTCATCACGCTGTACCGCGCGGGCCGCTTCACCGCCGAGGACATCCCAGTCGTCGCCGGGGTTCTCACGTGGTGGGCGATCGGTCTGATCTTCTTCGCCGGCTACATGTACGTGCTCAAGTCCTTCTACTCCCTGCAGGACACGAAGACCCCGATGTACACGAACATCGCCGCCACATCCGTACACGTGCTCCTGTACGCCGTACTCACGAGAGGATTCGGCGCCTGGGAGGGGCTCGGGATCACGGGCATCCCAATCGCCGACGGCATCTTCTTCCTCGGGCACCTCGCCGTGCTCCTTCTCATCCTGCGCATCCGCATCGGTGGCATCGAGGGCCGCTCGGTAGCGGTGACGTTCATCAAGACGGCCGCCGCATCAACCGCTGGCGCCGCCGTCGCATGGGTGGTCATGCGCGCCACGGCCGCTCTGGACACCATGAGTGGCGGGTTCATCGCGCAGCTGCTGATCGCAGGGACCGCAGGCCTCCTGACCTCGTATGGGGCGATGACGATCCTCGGCGTGCCTGAGCTCGCGGCCTTCGCGCGCCGATTGCGCGAGCGGTTCGGTCGACGCTCGTGACGGTCACCGCTCTCATCCCCGCTCACAACGAGGCGGAGCGGGTGGGTGCAACCGTCTCAGCCGCACGCTCGGTGCCGATGATCGACCGCGTGGTGGTCATCGATGACGGCTCCACGGATAACACCACCGTGGTCGCCGCAGCGGCAGGCGCCGAGGTCGTACGCGTGCCCGTGAACCGCGGCAAAGGCGGTGCACTGCAAGCGGGCCTCGACCTGGTGCGGGAGGCCACAGACGTCCTCCTGCTCCTCGACGCCGACCTCGGCGAGAGTGCCTGCGAGGCCGCGCTCCTTCTGTCGCCTGTGCTGGACGGACAGGCCGACATGGCCATCGCTGTTCTGCCGCGACCTGCCGGCTCCGGGGGTATCGGCCTCGTCAAGACACTCGCCCGCTGGGGGATCGCGCGGCTCGGTCCTTTCGATGCACAGGCTCCCCTCTCGGGGCAACGCGCACTCTCACGCAGAGCGTGGGAAGCCGCAACACCGTTCGCAGACGGGTTCGGGGTCGAAGTGGCGCTGACGGTGCACGTTGCGCGCGCCGGACTGACCATCGCCGAGGTGCCAACCGCCATGCGCCACGCCGCAACGGGCCGGGACATACCCGGCTTCATGCACCGCGGCCGCCAGTTCATCGCCGTCGCACGAACGCTCGTCCGTCTGGCGCTCGGCCGTCAGTCGGCTGCCGGTCCGAAGACCGGGTAGTACCCGTCGGCGTCGTCTCCCGGTCCGTAGTAACCACGCGCCCTGCCGGAGAGTATCCACACCAGCGACGCGCGTCCCTGGGGCGTCCCTATGTGGCCGACAGCGGGCAGCCCCTGGGTTGCACAGCTGGCGGCCACGCCGGCCGACGACGTCTCCGCCTCGGCGCCGACCGACACACCTCCGTCTGCGACGATGGCACGCGCGAGCGCGAGCGCGAACGGGTCGCATCCTTCAGGACCCGCAGCCATCACCACAATGCCATCGACCGTCACCGTACCCTCGGTGCTCGGCAGATCATCCATCAGTCCCACGTCAGCCAGGAGCGCGGACAGCGGCTGCTCTCCACCTTCACGCCACTCGGCGGCAAGTGACCCCGCAACCTGCTCGACCAGCTCGGGTCCTGCCGGGGCCATCTCCATATCGCGGCCGGCGAAGTAGCCCGCCAGGCCCTCGGGCTCCGTGGTCAACAGGCCGAGTCCGACCTCGCGCACGGTCACGAGTATCGCCTCACCGCCCGCTTCGGTCACAGCGCGCTCGACGGCCGGCTGTCCGTCCACCCGGCCGGTGCCGCCGAGCACGACAACGCGCAGCCCTTCGAGCCGGTTCTCAGTCATGACCTCGACCGCGTCTTCAGCGAACGTCCGATCACGCTCGAGTCCGAGCCGTAGCTCATCGTTGGCCGCGCTGATCTCGTCGAAGCGCTGTTGCAGATCCTCTACGAGCGCACTCGACTGGTCGGTGATCATTCCGCGCTCGGCTACGACCGTGCCGAGAAGCAGGCCGACCGCAAGTGCGAGGAACACGGCGATGAGCGAGGCGACATGGTAGCGCAGGTTGTACATCGGTCGTCCTCCTAGAGTCCGACTGCGGCGCGAAGCGCCAGAAGCATGAGGGCGATCATAGAACGCGCCGGCGGCGAGATCAGCACGATGACCGAGATCACCGCGAGGCCCGCCGCAACGAGCACGAGCATCTGACCCGGTTTGACGGTGGCGCGGTAGAGCTTGCTCACTCCTTTGGCATCCACGAGCCGGGCACCGATGCGCAGGCGCACGAGGAACGTCGACGCCATGCCCTTGCGCCCTTTGTCCAGCTGTTCAAGCAGGTTCCAGTGAGTGCCCACCGCCACGATCAGATCGGCCCCTGATTCTGCTGCGAGCAGGAGCGCCAGGTCCTCACTCGTACCGGGTGTTCGCCACTCGATACCGTGCAGACCCAGAGCCTGCAGCCGTTCGCGACCGGGACATCGTCCGTCCATGTAGGCATGCACCACGAGTTCCGCCCCTGAGCGAAGCGCCTCGTCACTCACCGAATCCATGTCGCCCACGATCAGGTCGGGACGGAGCCGCTGCGCAATCAGTGCGTCCGCACCGCCGTCAACGCCGAGCAGCACCGGGCGCACCTCGCGGATGTACGGCAACAGCGTCCGCAAGTCCTCCTTGTAGTCGTAGCCACGCACGACCACGAGCACGTGACGACCGTCGATGCGTGTGCGCAGGTGTGGCACCGCCACGGCTCCCGTGAGGAGCTCTCGCTCCTTCTCGATAAACTCGATGGTGTTGCGCGCAAAGGCGTCCAGTTGCTCATCGAGCCGGCCCGTCGCCGCTGTGACCGCTTCCTCGAGTGCATCGACGGTCAGCCGCGTACCCGAAGCCACGACGCGACCGTCTAAGAGTACGTCACCGCCGACGACCTCTATCTCATCGCCCTCGGCGACCTGGTCGAAAACCCCCTGACTCACCTCGTCGATGACCGCCACACCACCACGCACGAGGATGAGCGGGCCGAGGTTAGGGTAGGCGCTCGAGACCGACGGTGCGGCATTCACCACGATCTCCACGCCCGTCTCGAGCAGGGCCTCCGCGCTCACCCGGTCCATCTCGGCGTGGTCGATGATCGCCACGTCCTCGGGACCAAGTCGCTTGACGAGATCCTTGGTGCGCCGATCGAGGCGCGCTGTGCCTTTGAACCGCATGGCGCTCACGCTCCCCGGGCGCGGTCGGCGGCCGCCTCGGCCAGGAGTTCGCGGGCGTGCGCCACACCGGTCTCAGACGACGAGCCGGCGAGCATGCGTGCTATCTCACTCACGCGCTCGTCGGGATCGATGATCCGGGCCGACGTCACGGTGCGCCCCTCAACCTCGGCCTTGGTAACGACGACCTGGCTGTCCGCGTACGCCGCGACCTGCGGCAGGTGCGTCACCACAAGCACCTGGTGGACCGCCGCGAGCGATGCTAAACGCCGCCCGACGGCGAGCGCCGTCGCGCCGCCGATGCCTGCGTCGACCTCGTCGAACACGAGCACCGGCACCGCATCGGCGCTGCCGAGAACGCTCTTGAGGGCCAGCATGACGCGTGAGACCTCGCCACCGGAGGCCACTCGCGCGAGCGGACGCGGCTCCTCGCCGGTGCCCGACGAGAACAGGAACTCGATGCGCTCGGGACCGTCGGCGGTCCACGACCCGGCGGGAAGCGCCGTGCGCAGCACGGCGAACGAGGCGTTCGGAAGCGCCAGATCGGCGCACGCGGCGCTCAGCTGGTCGGTGAAGGGAGCAAGCGCCTCACCCCTGACCGCCGAAAGCGCTGCTCCGGCGGTCTCGAGCAGATCGAGTGCCTCGGCAAGGGCGGCCCGTGCGGCGCTCAGACCCTCCTCACCCGCATCGAGGAGTTCGAGCTCGCGCTCGGCATCTGCGCGGACTCTCAGCACGTCGGAGAGCGCAGGTCCGTACTTGCGCTTGAGATCGGCAAGCTCGTACAGCCGCCGCTCGGTGGTGTCGAGGGCCGCCGGATCGTGCTCGACCGCCTCAGCGTACCGGCGAAGTGACGCCGTGACCTCCTGCAGCTCTACGTCGATCCGCCCCACCGCGTCCGCGAGGCCGTCGAGGGCCGGGTCGAGGCCCGACGCATGCGCAAGCGCGCTGATCGCGGCGGTCAGCCCGTCGGATGCACCCGCCTCGCCCGTCAGCGCGGCAAACGCCGCCCCCGCCGACTCCGAGAGCCGCTCCCCATGCCGTAGACGCGGGAGACGCGCCTGAAGCTCGTCGTCTTCGCCCTCCCGGGGTGCCACAGCGTCGATGTCCTGCATGACGAACCGTAGCCGTTCGGTACGCTGCACCCGATCGGCAAGGGCGCCCTCAAGCTCGGCGAGCGTGGCGCGCGCCGCGGACGCCGACGCCCAGGCTGTCCGGTAGCCCTCGAGGGCCTCGGTCGCTTTCGGTCCGACGAAGCGATCGAGGTACGCCGCGTGGCGCGCGGGCGAGAG
The DNA here is from genome assembly GCA_016933785.1 of Coriobacteriia bacterium. GTDB lineage: Bacteria > Actinomycetota > Coriobacteriia > Anaerosomatales > Anaerosomataceae > Anaerosoma. The sequence goes on from JAFGAG010000011.1 coordinate 8,664, forward strand.
GAGCGCCTGGTGTTCGTGCTGACCGTGCAGGTCCACCTGCGAGCCGAGCAGCTCGCCCAGCATCCCCACCGTGGCCATCTCGCCGTCGATGGTGCAGCGCGACCGGCCCTCGGCACTCACGCGACGCCGGACGACGACATCCCGGTCAGCGAGTGCGAACCGTCCCTCCACCACCGCCTCGTCGGCGCCCTGCCGCACGAGTCCCGAGTCTGCACGCTCACCCAGCAGCAGTTTGAGCGCCTCGACGAGCACGGTCTTGCCCGCGCCGGTCTCGCCCGTGAGCACGGTCAGACCCGGTCCGAACTCGAGCCAGACGTCTTCGACGAGTGCCAGCCCGCGCACGTGGAGCTCGAGCAGCATCTCAGCCCCCCAGGAAGGCGCGAGAGAGCGTCGCGTAGAAGTCCTGGCCGTCGAGGCGCATAAGCCGCACGTCATGGTCCCCGACACGGATCTCGACACTGTCGAGCGCCGTTCGGCACGGCACCTGATCGCCATCGACGGTCACGCAGGCATCGGCGCGCGCCGGGTTGGGGCACGAGACACGGATGATGTCGCCGGGACCGGTGACGAGAGGACGGACACCGAGCGTGTGCGGTGCGACCGGGACGATGACCATCCCCCGCACGTCCGGCGAGACGATCGGTCCGCCCGCCGAGAGCGCGTACGCGGTCGAGCCGGTGGGCGTGGCGACCACGAGACCATCGCACACCCAGCGACCCACGGGTGTCTCGTTCACGGCCACCTCGAGCTCCACGCCGCGCGCTCCCCCGCCGCGGCCGACGAAGACCTCGTTGAGCGCCCGGTAGCTTCCGGCGTCGCGCCCGCCGAGACGCACGATGCCCTCGATCGTCTGCCGACGCTCAACCCGTGGCTCTCCCGCGAGCGCGGCATCGAGGACGTCATCGAGCCGGTCTCCGCCGGCTCCGGAGAGGAAGCCGAGCCGTCCGAGGTTCACGCCGAGCACGGGCACCTCGCTGACACCGAGCAGGTGCACCGCCTTGAGGATGGTGCCGTCGCCGCCGAGCGCTATGGACAGCTCGGGCTCGCCGATCTCCGAGCGGGGGACCCCGTGTCCCACCAGATCGCACGCCTCCGCATCCTCGGCGTCGAGGAACGGCTCGTAGCCGAGCGCGGTGAGGCGCGCGCTCACCTGCCTCGTCGCCGCGACGGAGCGCGGGTTCGCGGGA
>JAFGAG010000012.1 GCA_016933785.1 Coriobacteriia bacterium
GACGCATACGGATCGCCACCTCTTCTTCGGCACTGCCATGTCGAAAGAAGCCCTTTCGGGCGGTCCGGCCGCTCGCTGCGCCTGCCCCGTGGCTCAGAAAGGAAAACCGGCCGAACACGATCAGCCGGTTGCGCCACTCGCTCCCCGTCACCCAGGCGCCCAATTGCGGATGTCGGTTCATCGCTGATGATCGGCACGGGGGCCCCTCGAACCTCACCCCCGAACATCCGTGAATTATGAGCGGGTACCGGAAGCCGGTCAAGTAGTTCAGGTGATATTCATCACATTCACTTCTCAGACGGCAGATGAGTGGCACCCAGCATTCTCGCAACAGCCGGTCACAGCCGAGCGCTCGCTACCTGCCCGCACCTTCTATCACGAGCTTCCGCACGCCGCTCGTGATCGACACCGAAACCAACGCGGTGGGTTCTCCCTGCACCGGATTCCCCTCGATGAGCAACAGCGTATCGCCATCGTCGGCCCACTGCAGCGGGCATGCGTCGCGCCGTCCCGATGCCTGCACGGCCGTGCCACCGGCGACGGGCATCACGTACACACGTGAGTGGCCGTCGTCGCCCTGCTCGGCATAGGCCACACGGCTCCCATCGGGCGACACGATGAGCGAGCCGATCGAAACGCCGCGCGCGGATGTAGCGGCGCTGAGCTTCCGCGGCCGCGCGGAGCCATCGAGCGGCATCGACAGCAGCGCGGCCTCCCCGTCGGCATCCGGTGCGGTGCCCGCGTAGATGTGCGTCGCGTAGCAGGCGACGCTCGTGCCCGGCGCCTCCAAAGCGCGCCGCTCCAAGCGCTCGTCCTGCCACACAAGCACGGCAGGCTCCTCGGTGCTCGGCGAGAGAGCCACGATCGCGGCGCCATCGCGGGTGTAGACCGGCGCCCGGCCTGCGAACAGGATCGCCTGGCGGCCGCCCCGGCGGGCGTAGCGGCGAACCGTCGGTCCCGGCGCAGTGTAGACGACCGCCTCCGAATCCGGCGACCACGAGGGCCGCTCGTCCTCCATCGGGCCGAGGTCTCGCGCGCTGCCCGTAGCCACGTCGTAGAGCCGGAGGTGCCGGTCGGCGTCCACGCTCGCGATGGTGGCGCCGTCGGGTGAAAGGGAGAAGACCCCGGACGCGGACTCCGCCACACGCTGCTCGGCGCTCCCGTCGAGCGCTGCCACGCACAGCCACCCCTCGCGGCGATACGCGAGGCGCGTGGGGGCGGGCAGCGCGTCGGGACCGGCCACCGGCGGTGCGGAGCTGCTCTCAACGCTGGAGGTCCCGGTGGGCTCGTACGACGGGATCGGGCCGGTCGCCTCGGCGGCCTGCTCGGCGGGCGTGATCGTGCGGGTCGTCTCATCGTCCGGCACGGCGCCAGGCTCCCCGCCGGACAACGCGACAGCCCCCGCGACGACCGCTGCGAGCACGACGGCGACACCAAGCAAGATGCCCGCCCGATGCCGCCTGTCGATGTCACGCCAGCCTGACGGTGTCGTGCCCTCGTCCACCGGCGTCCCGCCTTCCAGTCGCTACAGACGCTCGATGAGCGCGTCGGCGTACGCCTGCGTGCCCACGCATCCCGCCGTGCTGCCAGTCACCGAGCGCTTGATGTCGTAGGTGACCTCGTCGCCATCGCCGATGACCCCGCGTACCGCATTGAGGATCCGCTCGGCCGCGTCACGCTCGCCGAGGTGGTTCAGCATGAGGACCGCCGAGAGGATCTCGGCAGTCGGGTTCGCCATGTCCTTGCCCGCGTACTTGGGCGCCGAGCCGTGTGTGGGCTCGAAGACCGCGCAGTCAGCGCCGATGTTGGCGCCCGGCGCGATGCCGAGGCCGCCGATAAGACCCGCCGCGAGGTCCGAGAGGATGTCGCCGTAGAGGTTGGGCAGTACGAGCACGTCCCACCACTCGGGGTGCAGCACCAGCTGCATGCAGGTGGCATCCACGATGTAGTCCTCGAACTCGATGCCCGAGTCCTTGTACTCCGCAGCCACCTCACGCGCGACTTTGAGGAACAGGCCGTCGGAGTACTTGAGGATGTTGGCCTTGTGCACGGCCGTGACCTTCTTGCGGCCGTTGGCGATGGCGTAGTCGAAGGCGTACTCGACGATGCGGCGGCTGCGGGAAATGCTGATCGGCTTGAGCGAGATGCCCGAGTCGGGTCGGATGATACCCGCACCCTCTGCGGCGGCGAACTCGATCAGCTTGCGGGCGCCCTCACTCCCCTCCTCGAACTCGATGCCGGCATACAGATCCTCGGTGTTCTCACGCACGATCACGAGATCGATGTCGTCGTAGCGCGCGCCGTTGCCAGGGATCGAGAACGCCGGACGCAGGCAGGCGTACAGATCGAGTTCCTTGCGGATCGAGACGTTCACGCTGCGGAAACCGGTGCCGACGGGCGTGGTGATGGGACCCTTGATGGCGACCTTGTTCTTGCGGATGGAGTCGAGCACTTGCTCGGGCAGCGGCGTGCCGTACTTCTCCATCACGTCTGCACCAGCCTCGGCGATCTCCCACTCGATGTCGACGCCGGTCGCCTCGACAACACGCGTCATGGCGGTGGTGAGCTCCGGCCCGATGCCGTCGCCGGGGATGAGGGTCACAGTGTGCTTGGCCATACGGAAAAACCTCCAGAGTGTTCGCGATGTGTGTGGCGATTGTACGGCAGTGGGCCAGGGCGCGTCAGGGGTTTAGAGAATGGTGATACATCGGTATACTTTCTGTAAGTACATTCCTCTACGCTCATGCGTGGAGGTGGGACAGATGGGACGTGCAACGGCCATGCGCAAGAAACTCGTGAAGCACGGCAACAGCAGGGCACTCGTGATCGACAAGGCGATCCTCGAACTCCTCAACCTCGGAGACGACGAAGAAGTGATCGTGAGCACCGATGGTCACTCGCTTACGGTCACGCCGGCGGATGCGGGGGCACGTCGAGAACGACTGCTGGCGATATCCGAGCGCCTCATGGATGAGAACGATGACCTCCTCCGTAGGCTGGCGCAGTGAGCGCATCGCCGAGGTTCCTGAGTGTCGAGGAGATACTCGACCTCCACGAACAACTCGTACGACGATTCGGTGGCAGCCATGGTCTGCGCGACATCGGCATGCTCGACTCAGCGGTTGCGATGCCTCAAGCGGGATTCGGAAACGCATATCTGCATGAGGACATCTTCGAAATGGCAGCCGCGTACCTGTACCACATCGTGATGAACCATCCGTTCATCGACGGGAACAAACGAGCGGGGACACATGCCGCGCTGGTCTTCCTCGCGGACAACGGCTACGCCGTCACGCTCTCTCAGGATGAGAAATACGACCTCGTGATCGGCGTCTGCGAAGGCACTGTCACGAAGAAGGCGCTCGCCGCCGCGCTCCGCGAGAACGCCGCGCCGTTCGAGGCGTAGCGCGCTAGAGCAGCCCCATCCCTCGCAACGTGCCCGCGTGGTAGGCCACCAGTCCGCCGAAGAGGGCAACGGCCACAAGCGCCAGGGCGAGTATCGACCGCTTGTGGCGCCCGAACCAGATCGTCGTGCTCACCACCGCCATCGCGCCGAACTTCACCGCGATCGCTGTCAGCGGTCCCTGTCGGTTGGCTGCCGCAAGCACGGGATTCCCCTCGCGGGCGATGCCCAGCCCCAGCTCGGCTGCGGTGAACCAGCCGTCGAGGAACGAAAGCACGTTGATCAGCAGGATCGTGAAGACGACGAGCCACGCGTGGTCACGCATGGTGCCGAGGATCGGATACCGCCCCCGACGGTCGAAGCCGTGCCGCCGATCGATGAATCGGTACCTCCGATGATGACGGCGCTTCGTGACCCGCCGCTCGATGCCGTCCCACGTGGTCTTCTCTGTGTTCGTCATGGGTCCAGTATCCAGCCGTGACGTCATTTCTGTCACCGGCGCACCCATCAGTACCGGTTATCGAACACCCGCGGCGTTTTCTTCTCCGACCGCGGCAACTCCCCGACCGCCACCGCCATTGGCACGATCGTGAGCCCGATCCTGTCTTTGATCTTCTGCCGCACGGCTGCCTCGACACCCTCACGGTGCTTGCCCTCGAGCGCTTCGAAGAAGACGGTCATGACATCCTTGCCCTCGAGGTGATCGATCATGATCTGGAACTCGCTCGAAGCGCCCTCGACCTCGCGCAGGCACTCGTCGATCTGCGCGGGGAAGATGTTCACGCCCTTGACCTTCACCATGTCGTCGGTGCGGCCGAGGATGGTGTCGATGCGCGGGTACGGCGAGCCGCACGCACACTTGCCGGGTACGAACCGCGTGAGATCGTGCGTGCGGTACCGGATGAGCGGCGCCCCCTGCTTGCGGAGCGTCGTGATGACGAGCTCGCCGATCTCGCCCTCGGGCACCTGCTCGCCCGTGTTGCGGTCGACGATCTCGAAGTACACGTAGTCGTCCCAGTAGTGCATCCCGCATTCGTGATCGCAGCTGATGCCGATACCCGGCCCGTAGATCTCGGTGAGGCCGTAGATGTCGTAGAGGGTCACGCCGAGCTCGTCGGCGATCCGGCGGCGCATCTTCTCACCCCAGCGCTCGGAGCCGATGATGCCCGTGCGCAGGTGGATCTTGTCCCCCACGCCGCGCTTCTCGATCTCCTCGGCGAGCAGCAACGCGTATGAGGACGTGGCGCACAGCACCGTGGTCTTGAGGTCGATCATCATCTGGATCTGCTTGTCGGTGTTGCCCGGGCCGGTGGGCACGACCATCGCACCGATGCGCTCGGCGCCGGCCTGGAAGCCGATGCCCGCCGTCCACAGGCCGTAACCGGGAGTCACCTGCACGCGATCGAGGTTCGTGACACCCGCCATCTCGTAGCAGCGCGCGAACTGGATCGCCCAGTCCTCAACGTCGCGAGCGGTGTACGGAATGATGATGGGGGTTCCCGTGGTGCCCGACGACGAGTGGATGCGGACGATCTCCTCCTCGGGGACCGCGGCAAGCCCGAGCGGATACGCGTCGCGCAGGTCGGCCTTCTCGGTGAAGGGAAGCTGCTCGAAGCTCTGCCAATCGGTCACGTTACCGAGGTCGACCCCGTCGTACTTGGCGCGGTAGAAGGGGCTCCGGTCGGCGAGACCGTCGAGCACGTGCGTGATCGCGTCGAACGCAGCCTGTGACTTCACGTGGTATCCCCTCGTGTGTAGCCCGCGCCGAGCGCGAGCGCCTGCACGTTCATCTCGATGAACCGTTCCGGCAGCGTGCGCCGGATGACGCGCCCGAGCTCTTCGGCCGAGAAGCCGAGCACCCCGGCTTCGGCCGCCGCTCCCAGAAGCGCGGTGTTGAGCACCTTCGGCGAGCCGCACGCGGCACACACCTCGTCACCATCGACCACGATCACCCGCTCGCCGCACTCGCGAAGGTAGCCGAGCATCTCACGTCCGTCGTACTCGAGTCGTGCCAGTGCGGCTGTCACCGGCGGCACCGCGCGCCTGCTTACCACCACCGCGCCACGTCCGGGGGCGAGATACGGCAGGCACCGCACCGCCTCGGCGGGCTCGAACGCGATGATCGCGTCGGCGGTGCCGAGCGGGACGAGCGGTGAGTGGACGTCCGCGCCGATCCGGACGTGACTGGTGACCGATCCGCCGCGCTGCGCCATACCGATCGTCTCGGCGGTGCGGACCGGCAGACCAGCGTCGAGCGCGGCCTGAGACACGAGCTTCGAGGCGAGCACGATACCCTGGCCGCCGACGCCGCAGAAGATGAGATCACGGGAGGTCTTGCCGATGCCACCCGACGCTGCGCTCATCGCGCCACCCCGATCGCCCCGGTGGGACACACCTGCGCGCAGATGGAGCAGCCGTAACAGAGCGACGTGTCGATGCTCACCACGCCCCCCGATCGCACGATCGCGGGACAGCCGAGACGCTGGATGCACACCTGGCAGTCGGTGCACGCCTGGGCATCGACCTCATACATCGGTCCAGGAACGGTGACCGCGATGCACGGCGACTCGAAGATGATCGCCGAGACGCCACCGGCCTCCACGGCCCGCTTCACCGCTGCCTCGGCCTCGGCCAGCTGCATCGGGTCGCACGTCTCGATGTGCGATACGCCAAGCGAGGCGAGCACCGGTGCGATGGCGATCTTGGCTGCCACCTCTCCCTGCGCCGTACGCCCAAGCCCCGGGTGCGTCTGGTGGCCGGTCATGGCCGTCGTTGAGTTGTCGAGCACCACGAGCACGATATCGGTACCGTTGTAGACGGCGTTCACCACGCCGGGGATCCCGGTATGGAAGAACGTCGAGTCGCCGATGAAGGCGAAGTGCGTGGCGTCGGGCTCGGCCCGCTCCAGGCCCTGCGCGATGGTCACGCCAGCGCCCATGCACAGGCACGTGTCCACCATCTCGAGCGGGGCCGCGTTGCCAAGCGTGTAGCAGCCGATGTCGCCCGAGAAGACCGCCTTCCTGCCGCGCATCGCGCGCTTCACCGCATAGAACGACGCCCGGTGCGGGCATCCCGCACAGAGCACCGGCGGACGTGCAGGCGGCGTGGGGGCCCCGGAGCACGCGGGAACGATGGGCGCGGGCATGCCGAGGAACTTTGCGATCGCAGCGGCGACCGACTCGACCGTGTTCTCGCCCGCACGCTCGGTGTGACCGCTGCGTTTGCCGCTGATCGTCACGCCGAGCCTGTCCTCGCCCGCCAGTATGAGCAGCTCACGCTCGATGACCGGATCGAGTTCCTCGATCACGAGGACCTCATCGAGTCCCGCGAGGAACTCACGAGCGGCCGCGGCCGGGAGCGGATGCGGCGTGCCGACCTTGAAAAGCCGGCAGTCGGCGCCGAGCATCGCGAGCGCCTCACTGACGTACGCATGGCTCACACCACCGGTCGCGATGCCGCGGTCGCCAGCGCTGACCGGGGTCCCGGCGACCTCACCCCCACGGACCTCCTCGATGGTATTGAACCGGTACGCCGAGAGCTCCTCGCCCAGTTGCGGCAGTCGCTCCTCGATCGCCCGGTGGTTCGCGTACGAGAGACGCGGGAAGATCACCCAGCGCGAGCCCTTCTCAAAGCCGCTGCTGGTCGGCACCACGTCCCACTCCCCCACCTCGATCGGTGCGTACCCGTGGCACACGCGCGTCGTCGGGCGGAACAGCACCGGGGTACCGAGGCGCTCGGACAGCTCGAAGGCGTCCTGGATCATCTCGTACGCCTCTTCGGGCGAGGCGGGATCGAACACCGGTAGCTTGGCGAACACCGCGAAGGTCCGCGTGTCCTGCTCGGTCTGCGAGGATATCGGGCCCGGATCGTCGGCGACCACGACCACCATGCCGCCCTTCACGCCGATGTAGGCGAGGCTCATGAGCGGGTCGGAGGCGACGTTGAGCCCCACCTGCTTCATGGTGACCATCGAGCGCACACCGGCGTACGCGGCTCCTGCTGCGACCTCGAGGGCCACCTTCTCGTTCACCGACCACTCGGCGTAGATGTCACCGGGGTTGCGCTTCACGACCGTCTCGAGGATCTCGCTCGACGGCGTGCCTGGATAGCCCGTGACAACACCGACGCCGGCGCGGATTGCGCCGGCGGCGATGGCGTGATTGCCCATGAGGAATTCGAGGCTCACTTGACGGCGAACCCTCCGTGCTCGCGGAAGTGCGCCGCCAGTCCGCCGTCGGCCAGCAGCTGCGCCATCACAGGCGGCAGCGGCGGGAACGGAATCTCCGTGCCCTGCGTGAGGTTCCTGAGCACGCCGGCCTCGAGGTCGAGCGAAAGCTCGTCGCCGTCGGTGATCAGATCGGTATCGCACTCCACCACAGGCAGGCCGGTATTGATTGCATTGCGGTAGAAGATGCGGGCGAAGCTCTTGGCCAGCACCGCCTTGGTGTTGGAGCCGATGAGCACGAGCGGCGCCTGTTCGCGGCTCGAGCCCATGCCGAAGTTGGTGCCTGCCACGAGGAAGCCGCCCTCCGGGCTGACCTTCTCGAAGTAGTGCGGGTCGAGCTCCTCCATCGCGTGCACCGACATCGCGGCCATGTCGTTGCTCTTGAACTTGTACTTGCCGCTGATGATGTAGTCGGTGTTGATGTCGTCGCCGTACTTGAACGCCTTCGCTGTGATCGCCATCTCAGGCCTCCCCTCCCGTGAAGTACTTCCGCGGATCGGTGATGACACCCTCGATGACCGAGGCGGCCACGGTCGCCGGGCTGCCGAGGTAGATGAACGCGTTGGAGTTGCCCATGCGGCCCTTGAAGTTGCGGTTCGCGGTGGAGATGACGTTCTCGCCGTCACTGGGCACACCGTTGTGCGTACCAACGCACGGGCCACAGCCCGGGGTGACCATGACGGCGCCCGCCTCCACGAGGTCGCGGATATAGCCGGCCTCCATGGCGTCGAGCAGGATCTGCTTGCTCGCCGGCGCGATGATGAGGCGGACGTCGGGGTGCACCTGCCGCCCGCGGAGGATGTCCGCCGCGACCTTCAGGTCCTCCAGGCGACCGTTCGTGCAGGTGCCGATGTAGCCCTGCGCGATCGGCGTGCCGGCGACCTCCTCGATCGGCGAGACGTTGTCGACCGCATGCGGCTTGGCGACCTGCGGGCCGATGGCCGACGCATCGAGCACGAGCTCGTCGGCGTAGACCGCGTCGTCATCGGGATCCACCGGATTGGGCGTGCGATCACCGCGTCCCTCGTACCAGGCGAGCGTCTTGGCGTCCGCCTTCATCAGACCGGCCTTCGCGCCCACCTCGATCGCCATGTTGGAGATCGTCATGCGAGCATCCACCGAAAGCGCATCGATCACGGGACCGTGGAACTCCAGCGCCATGTACGTGGCACCGTCCACGCCGATCCTCCCGGCGAGGGCGAGGATGAGGTCCTTGCTGAAGACGCCCGGCGGCAGCTCACCCGTGTAGGTGACCTTCATGGTGTCCGGCACCTTGAACCAGAGCTTGCCGGAGGCCATCGCCGCGGCGCCATCGGTGGAGCCGACACCCGTGGAGAACACGTTCACCGCGCCGTAGGTGCAGGTGTGGCTGTCGCAGCCGACCATGAGGTCACCTGGGACCACGTGCCCCGCCTCGGGGATGAGTTGGTGGCAGACGCCGCAACCCACGTCATAGACCTTCGCGCCGGTCTTCTTGCCGAACTCACGCATCATCGTGTGAAGCGCCGAGACGCCCTCGATCGGGCTCGGGCTCGAGTGGTCCATGACCACGGCTACCTTCGCCGGGTCGAACACGCTCTCCACGCCCATGCTTTCGAGCGCGCGGATGGCCAGCGGCGTGGTGCCGTCCTGCCCCATCACGAAGTCGACGTCCGCGACGACGATGTCGCCTGCATGCGCGTCACTGTCGGAGTGTGCCGAGAAGATCTTCTCGGCGATCGTCTTACCGGAAATCGGAACCACCATCCTTATCGTTCGTGCCTTCGGCCACCCGCCCGCGCTACTCCCCCGCGATCCGCTTCTCGGCCTTCCAGTCGTTATAGATGTAAATGAGCTCCTTGTCGAAGAGCGCCCGCTTGAGCTCGATAGCCATGGTGCGCACACGCGGCAGCAGTTCGTGCGCCACGTCTTTAGGCACCTCGATGCCGTACTCGTGGAACTTGAGCTCGAGAGAGCGCGAGCCCGAGTGCTTGCCGATGACGATCTGCCGCTCGAGGCCCACCTCGCCGGGCGCGAAGACCTCGTAGGTCTTGGGATTCTTGATGACGCCGTCGGCGTGGATACCGCTCTCGTGCGCGAACATGTTGGTACCGATGACCGACTTCCACGCGGGTATCTGGCGCCCTGCGGCCTTCATCACGTACTCGGCCACCTCGCGGAAGCGGGTGGTGTCCATGTCCAGGTCGAAGCCCTCGATGTACTTGAGCGCCATCGCCACTTCCTCGAGCGCCGCGTTGCCCGCGCGCTCCCCCAGGCCGCCGACGGTCACGTTCACCCAGGTGGCACCCGCGTGGATGCCCGCGATGGCGTTGGCGACCGCCATGCCGAAGTCGTTGTGCGTGTGCATCTCGACCTCGAGACCGCTCTCCTCGCGGAGACGCTTCACGACGTCGTAGGTTCGGAACGGCTCCATGAGGCCGATGGTGTCGCAGAAGCGGATCCGATCGGCGCCCTCGGCCTTGGCGGCCTTGGCATACTCCACCAGGAAGCCGATCTCGGTGCGCGACGCATCCTCAGCATTGACGGACACGTACAGGTCGGGCTTCTCGGCCTTGGCGAACGCGACGCTCTCGCGGATGGTGTCCAGCACCCACGCGCGGTCCTTCATCAGCTTGGTCTGGATGTGGATGTCGCTCGTGGCGAGCGAGATGGCGATCGCGTCCACGCCGCAGTCGAGGCTCGTCTTGATGTCGGCGGTGTTGGCGCGGTTCCAGCCGAGCACCGACGCCTTCAGGCCGAGGTGTGCGATCTCCTCGATCGTGTCGCGCTCGTCACCGCCCATCGCCGCGATGCCGGCCTCGATCTGGTGAACGCCGATCTCATCGAGCAACCGCGCGATGCGGACCTTCTCCTTGTTGGCGAAGACCACACCGGCGGTCTGCTCCCCGTCACGCAGGGTCGTATCGTCGATACGCACCTGCACACTGCCGAGCGTGCTTTCGACCGGAAGATCCTTGGCGAGCTCGCGTTCCACCATCGCTCCTTCATCTCCGGGGCAACCACCTCTGGCGCCACCGCTGGCCGTGCGCGACCATGTATACAGCAGAGCCCGCAACGGAAGTGATAGTGTACGGCACCCGCGGACCATGCGTCCACGCGAGAAGCAGGGTGTAAGACAATCGCAATAGAGCGTGGTTGCACGCGCGGGATGCACGCAGCCGCATAGTCGCAGAGTGAGGGAGCGGAGACCGGGCACATGGAAATCAGGGATGCGACCGCGGCTGACGCGGCGGGAATCGCCGAGATCTACAACGATGCGGTACTCACCACCACCGCAAGCTTCGACATAGAACCGAAGTCGCCCGAGGACCGGATGAAGTGGCTCCTGGCGCGCTCGCCCGCACACCCCGTGCTGATTGCCGAGATAGACGGCGCCATCGCCGGATGGGGCGCGCTCTCACCGTACTCGGAGCGTCCCGCTTACGCCGCGACCGCCGAGCTCTCCGTCTACGTGGCGGCGCCTCACCGGAGCCAGGGAGTCGGCCGGGCGCTCACCTGTGCGCTCGTCGAGCGGGGTCGGCGGGCGGCCCTGCACGTCTTGCTCGCGCGGATCTGCACAGAGAACGAAGCAAGCATCGCGATGGTCCGTTCGCTGGGCTTCACCGATGCCGGGACAATGCACCAGGTGGGCTGGAAGTTCGAGAGGTGGCTCGATGTCGCCACCTGGGAGTACGACCTCGATACACCGCGCGTCGATACGAGCTGTTCGGGGGACACTCTGACGTAGGAGCCGCAACGAGGACAAGGAGGATGACGCCCATGAAGGCGAACGTCGACCGTGACCTCTGTATCGGTTGCGGGTTGTGCGAACAGACCTGTCCCGAGGTGTTCCGGATGGGCGAAGACGGCCTCGCGTTCGTGATCGACGACGATCCCCCGATCGAGACCTACCCGGACATCGAAGGCTGCGTCGAGCTCTGCCCGGTGGCCGCAATCAGCGTGAGTGGAACCTAGTCGGCCACTACCCGGCCCTGGACGCCACGGCAACCCCATAGAGCTCCTCGAGCCGGACAACGATCTCCGACAGTGCGTGCTCGTGTACGTCCTCGCGTCCTGCCGCACCCATCTCCTCGCGAAGCGCCTGGTCACCCACCACCCGTACGAGAGCATCGGCCAGTCCGGGGATGTCGCCAGGCTCCACGAGCAGTCCCGCACGACCCTCTCCGACGATCTCGGGAACCGCAAGCGCGCGCACCGCGACTATCGGCAGCCCCGCGCTCATCGCCTCGAGGAGCACGATGCCCTGCGTCTCGATCGTGCTCGCCGTGACGAACGCGTCGTAAGATCGGTAGATCCGGCCGAGAGCGGCACGGTCCACGAAACCGCGCATCTTCACCTTCGCGCCGATGCCGAGGCGCGCCGCCACGCGCTCGAGATGCTCTCGCGCCGGTCCGTCCCCGACGATGTCGAGCGTGTAGTCGGGCTCGCGCTCAAGCAGCAGAGCGAACGCCTGCAGCACCTGATCGACGTTCTTCTCGTGACCGAGCCTGCCAGCATGCAGAAGCTGCTTCGTCGGAGCGTACGTGTCTTTGGGCGTGACGATCGACGTGTCGATGCCGTTGCTCAGGTACTCGACGGGCACCGTCACGCCATGCGCCCGGAGCTCCTTCTGGAGCGTGACCGATGGGGTGATCACGACGTTCGCCCGGTTGTAGACGGTGCGTGTGAACTGCCACGCGAATCGCGCGGAGACCTCCATGCGCTCATCGGGCGGCAGATCGGCTTTCACGTCCTCGGCCACGGCGGCCACCTCATCGACGGCGCCCCGCCCGTCCCGGATCAGGTCTGCCAGGCCGTGGAACATGCCCGAGGAGAACATTCGCTCGTAGACCATCGAGTCAACGATGCGATCCTGCAGGCTGTCGAGCCGTAGCAGCCGGTGTGGCTCCAGGTACTGCATGAAGTCCGGGATATACGTGTGGTACGTCTCTACGATCGGCAGCCGCATCATCCGGGCCGTGGCGAGCCCCACCACGCCCACAGAGAGTGGCGTGTGGACGTGCACGACGTCAGGGTCGAACCGCCGCAGTGTTGCTGCCACCGACGCCATCGAGGGAAGCGCGAGGCGTGTCGCGCGGTTGGACGACACGCTGAAGCTACGGTACCGCTTGATCTGCACGTGTGGCACGACATGCAGGATCGGCTTGCGATACTTGGGACAGATGATCAGGACCTGATGGCCGCGTGCACCGAGAAGCCGCGTGTGCGAGTCGATACTCGTGACCACCCCGTTGACCTCAGGGAGATAGGTGTCGGTGAAGATGGCGATCCGCATGCGGCAGCCCGTCAGCCGAGCGCAGGGGCAACCGGCTCCTGCGCGCCCATGAAGTAGCGCGCGAACATCTCCGGGAGCGCCGCCGGCTCGATCCCGTCCAACCGCTCCGTGAAGTCGTGCGAGTCGAAGGTGTCCCAGAAGACGACTCGCTTGTCGGCGAGCGCCCCGGTCGCCGCCTCGGCCATCAGCGCGGCGAAGGCGCGGCCCGTGTACGTGCCGTCCAGCGTCAGGCCGAGCGCACGTGCACGCGCGACGGCGGCTTCGGCCTCGGGCATCGGCGTCCCGTAGCCGGCACCGTAGAAGTCCTCCACCAGGCGCACCCGCGGCGCAAGATCGACGGTGCACACGCATGAGGTGTCCATCGCGCAGATCAGGTCGCGTGCGTCCTCGACAAGCGTATCCAGCACCTGGCGCGACGCCACCTCGGCGCTCGTCACGCGCACCGCGCGCACCTCGGCCTTGCACTCACCGGCCGCAAGCCCTATCGCGATGCCCACAGCGGTCCCAAGCGAGCCGGCAGCCACGAACAACACGTCCGGCACCGAGATCTCTCCCTGGAACGCCTGCATCACGAGCTCGAGCCCGGCATCCATCATCCCCGTCACGGCAAGCGCGTTGGTGCCACCGTACGGGATCACATACGGCGCGACACCAGTCTCCCGTGTACGCAACGCGACGTACTCGGCGGCGTCGCTCATGGCCGCGCCGGCGTCCTCGGCGTGGTGCATGACAGCGCCGAACGAGTGGTCGAGCAGCAGGTTGCGGCGGACGTGGTCCGAAGTCGGCTGCGGTGTGAGGAAGAGGTCGACCCGGAATCCAAGGCGTTGGCCATAGATGGCTGTCGCAAGCGCGTGATTGGAGCCCGCCCCGCCGAAGGTGACCACCTCGTGTGCCCCTGAGCGCAGCGCATCAGCGAGCAGGACCTCGAGCTTACGCACCTTGTTACCGCCGTAGATCTCACCCGAGAGGTCGTCGCGCTTGACCCACAGTTCTCCGATCCCGAGCTCGCGCGCCAGCCGATCGTGCCGCTCGACCGGCGTGGGGAACTCGCCGAGTGGGACGTGCGGCAGCTGTTCGCGCATAGCGGGGCAGCGCGAGAAGATCGGATGTGCGCTGGGGCCGGAGAGTATGGTCATCGTTTCTCCGCGAAGCCGGCCACGACCCATGTCCCGGAGCGCTGGTCGGCCCGAAGCGTGATGATGCCGAGGCGCTCGGCATCCTGAAGCAGGTCTGAGAACGTCCGGTAGCCGTAGCTGGACTCGGAGAACTGCGGCTGTTTGCGCCGCATCGTGTCCTTCACCATTGAGGCGAGCATGACGTCTTTGTTCTCGCGCTGGAGCGCCTGGACGGCCTCGATCATGAGGTTCATCGCCGGCCGCTTGGCGCGCGGGATGTCGGCCACGGGTACCACCGGCTTGGCCGGCCCCGTCACGATGTCCTCGTAGTAGATGAACTCGTCGCAACTCGATGCGAGCAGATCGCTCGTGGAGTCCTTGATGCCGAGGCCGATGACCGCCTTGCCGTTCTCCTTGAGCTTGCTGACAAGCGGCGTGAAGTCCGAATCGCCGGAGACTATGACGAACGTGTCGATGTGCTCCTTCGAGTAGCACAGGTCCATGGCATCCACGCAAAGCTGTATGTCCGCGTGGTTCTTGCCGGTCTTCCCGCGCTCCGGGATCTCCATCATCTGGATCCCCGAGTCATGCATGACCTCGCGGTACTGGTTGAAGCGACCCCAGTCGGCGTATGCACGCTTGACGATGACCTTACCCTTCTCCACAAGACGCTCGAGCACGAGCTTGATGTCGAACACGTCGGCGCTTGCCTTGGCGCGGGAGGTCCGCCCCGAAGCGGTCTTACCCGACGGTCGCTCCATCCCGATGGCAAGGTTCTCGAAGTCTATGAGCACTGCGAGCGAGTGTGATTCATCGGCCATACAGGCACGACCTTCCCCTCCAGTGGGTACGTGACCTCAATCATGCCACACGGCCGCCACTCTCACACGACATGTCGCCCATCGAGATGGCTTCAGCGGGTACATGGACCCCACCCGGATACGCGGAAGGGCGGCCGATGTCGGCCGCCCTTCGATCACGCGTGCGATCGTGATACGCCGATCGC
>JAFGAG010000082.1 GCA_016933785.1 Coriobacteriia bacterium
GATGCCGACCTCGCCGTCGAGCGTCGGGGCGATGACCATCTCCACCTCGTTGGTGTAGACGATCTTCTCCGGCGTGACGATCTCGCAAAGGAGGGTACGGGCCATGGCTACGCCGTCGCCTTCATCTTCTCGGCTGCCTCGAGCGCTTCCTCGATGGTGCCCACGTACCGGAAGGCGCCCTCGGGAACGTCGTCATGCTTACCTTCGATGATCTCAGCGAAGCCGCGGATGGTGTCCTCGAGCTTCACGTACTTGCCGGCCATACCCGTGAACTGCTCGGCCACGAAGAACGGCTGCGACAGGAACTGCTGGATTTTACGAGCGCGGGACACGACGAGCTTCTGCTCCTCGGTGAGCTCGTCCATGCCCAGGATGGCGATGATGTCCTGGAGGTCCTTGTAGCTCTGGAGGACCTGCTGGACGCCACGGGCCACGCGGTAGTGCTCCTCGCCGACGACAGCCGGGTCGAGCGCGCGCGAGGTGGACGCGAGCGGGTCGACAGCCGGGTAGATGCCGAGCTCGGAGATCGACCGCGACAGAACGGTCGTGGCGTCGAGGTGCGTGAACGCAGTCGCCGGCGCCGGGTCGGTGAGGTCGTCAGCCGGGACGTAGATGGCCTGGACCGAGGTGATCGATCCGGCCTTCGTCGAGGTGATGCGCTCCTGCAGCTCGCCCATCTCGGTGGCCAGCGTGGGCTGGTAACCGACGGCGGACGGCATACGGCCAAGGAGTGCGGAGACCTCAGAACCGGCCTGCGTGAACCGGAAGATGTTGTCGATGAACAGCAGCACGTCCTGGCCCTGGTCGCGGAAGTACTCGGCCGAGGTCAGACCGGCGAGACCGACACGAAGTCGGGCTCCCGGAGGCTCGTTCATCTGGCCGTAGATCAGCGCCGTCTTCTCGATGACGCCGGACTCGGTCATCTCGTTGTAGAGGTCGGTACCCTCGCGGGTGCGCTCACCTACGCCGGTGAAGACCGAAGTACCACCGTGCTGCATGGCCAGGTTGTTGATGAGCTCCATGATGATGACGGTCTTGCCCACGCCGGCGCCGCCGAACAGACCCGTCTTACCACCCTTGATGTAGGGCTCAAGCAGGTCGACGACTTTGATGCCGGTCTCGAAGATCTCTGTGGTGGGCTCGAGGTCCTCGTAATCGGGAGCCCCGCGGTGGATCGGATAGAACGCCTCGACTTCGGGCATCGGCTTGCCATCGACCGGCTGGCCGACGACGTTCCAGATGCGGCCGAGCGTCGAGGGGCCCACGGGCATCTGGATCGGTGCGCCGGTGTCGACCGCACCCATGCCGCGGGTGATACCGTCGGTGGAGGACATGGCCACGGCACGCACGAGGTTGCCGGGCAGGTGCTGCTGGATCTCGGCGACCAGGTGCACTTCACCGATCGCGGTCTCGCCGTCGACGACAAGCGCGGTGTGGATCGCGGGGATCGCGTCGGGCGCGAACTCCACGTCGATGACCGGGCCGACGACGCGAACGATACGTCCGACGTTCATGGGCGACTTCTCCTTGTTCTCTGCCATGCCGCTACGCCTCCTCGAGCGCCGCAGCGCCACCGACGATCTCGGCGATCTCGGTCGTGATGGCTGCCTGGCGGGCACGGTTGTAGCTGCGTGTCAGGGTAGTGATCATCTCACTCGCGTTGTCGGTCGCGGACTTCATGGCCGTGCGACGTGCCCCCTGCTCGGCAGCGGCGGACTCCATGAGCGCCCGGTACACGAGCGTCTCGACGTAGGTTGGCAGCAGGCGCTCGAGGACCTCGCCGGGGGTGGGCTCGAAGAGGTACTCGGCATGCATGCCGCCCTGCTCCTCATCGGCCTCCATGACGCGCTGCTCGATCGGGAGCAACTGGTAGGTCTCGGGCTTCTGCTCAGCCACGTTCTTGAAGCGGTTGAAGACGATGTAGGCCGCATCAAGCTCACCGGCCTCGTAGCGCGGGATGATGTGCGCCGCGATGGAGCGGGCCTCGGCGAACGTCGGCTTGTCGGAGATGTCCCGATACGACACGACCGGCTCTATCCCGCGGTAACGCAGGTAGCCGATCGCCTTCTTGCCGACGGCGATGACGTCCGTCTCGACCCCGGCCTCCGTCTCGGAGCGGATCAAGTCCTCCGTGATGCGAAGGATGTTGCTGTTGAACGCACCGCACAGGCCACGGTCGGACGTGATCGACACGACCATGACGCGCGTGCGCTCCTCGTGCTCCTCGAGCAACGGGTGCGAAGCGCCCTGCACGAAGCGAGCGACGTTTCCCAGCACCTCCATCATCGCGAAGGAGTACGGGCGCGCGGACTCGATCTTCTCCTGCGCCTTCTTGATCTTCGCGGTCGCGACCATCTCCATGGTGCGCGTGATCTGAGACGTGCTCTGCACGCTCACGATCCGCTGCTTGATGTCGCGAAGGTTCGCCATGCTAGGCCCGACCCTCCGTCTCGAAGCCCGACTTGTACTCCTCGATCGCCTTCGCAAGCGTCTCGGCGGTCTCGTCGGCGAGCTTCTGCTCGGACACGATGGTGCGGCCGATCTCCGGATGCGCGTTCTCGAGGAACTCGAGGAGCCCATCACGGAAGCGCTGCACGTCCTCGACCGGCAGGTCGTCGGTGTAGCCCTTGGTCCCGGCGAAGATCGCCATGACCTGCTGCTCGACCGGGTACGGCATGAACCGGCCCTGCTTGGTGATCTCCACAAGGCGTGCACCGCGGTTGAGCGTTGCCTGCGTCGCCTTGTCCAGGTCGGACCCGAACTGTGAGAAGGCTGCAAGCTCACGGTAGCGTGCGAGGTCCAAACGCATCGAACCTGCCACCTGCTTCATCGCCTTGATCTGCGCGTTACCACCCACTCGCGAGACTGAGATACCGACGTTGATGGCCGGGCGGACGCCCTGGAAGAACAGGTCCGTCTGCAGGAAGATCTGGCCGTCGGTGATGGAGATGACGTTGGTCGGGATGTACGCCGATACGTCGCCTGCCTGGGTCTCGATGATCGGAAGAGCGGTGAGCGAACCCGCGCCGTTGGCGTCGGAGAGTTTGACCGCGCGCTCCAGCAGGCGGCTGTGCAGGTAGAAGACGTCACCAGGGTACGCCTCGCGGCCCGGCGGGCGGCGGAGCGTGAGCGACATCTGGCGATACGCGACAGCCTGCTTGGAGAGGTCATCGTACACGCACAGGACATGGCGGCCGGGGTTGCCCTCGGAGGCGGGCTGACCATCGGCACCGGTGTACATGAAGTACTCGCCCATGGCACAACCGGCCATTGGGGCCAGATACTGGAGCGGCGCCGGATCGGATGCGCTCGCGGATACCACGATGGTGTAATCCATCGCACCGTACTGCTCAAGGGTCTCGACGACGCCTGCGACCGTGGATGCCTTCTGGCCGATCGCCACGTACACGCAGATGAGGTCTTTCCCCTTCTGGTTGATGATCGCATCGATCGCCACGGCGGTCTTGCCGGTCTGGCGGTCGCCGATGATCAGCTCGCGCTGGCCACGCCCGACCGGGATCATCGCGTCGATAGCGGTGATACCCGTCTGCACCGGCTCATGCACGCCCTTGCGCTCGATGACGCCGGGGGCGCGGAACTCGACCGGGCGGACGCCTTCCCCGGTGATCGGGCCCTTGCCATCGATCGGCTGACCGAGCGGGTTGACCACGCGGCCCAACATGCCGGGACCTGACGGCACTTCCACCACGCGGCCCGACGTGCGGACCGAGTCGTTCTCCTTGATGAGCGAGGTCTCGCCCAGGAGCACGGCGCCGACCTCGTTCTCATCGAGGTTGAGTGCCATGCCGTAGACGATCTCGCCGTCACCGGCGACGAACTCGAGGAGCTCGCCGGCCATGGCGCCCTTCAGTCCTTCGACCCGCGCGATACCATCGCCGAGCTGGATAACGGTTCCGACCTCGCGTACGCCAACGGAGGCCTTGTACGACTCGAGCTGCGCTCGCAGCACGTCGCCGATCTTGCTTGCGGTGATCTCTGCCACTTACGCCTCACCTCCCTGACGTGCGTTCGTGAGTGCCTGGCGTACGCCATCGAGCTGGGACGCGACGGTCCCGTCGAGCACACGGCCGGCGACGTTGATGCGGATACCGCCGAGGATCGACTCGTCCACCCGCTCGCGCAGGGTGACGGGACGGTCCAGAGCGGCCGAAATCTGCTTGACGAGCTTCGCCCTCAAGGCTTCGTCGAGCTCGATGGCCGTGGTGACCTCGGCCACGACGATGCCGCGCTCGGCCTCAGCGATCTCGCTGAAGAGCCGGGCGAGGTCGCCGAGCCGGTCGGTCATGCCGCGTTCGACCATCAATGTCACGATCGCCAGCGTCTCGGGAGTGGCCTCCCCGCCGAAGATGTCGCGCATGATGTCGCGCTTCTTCTCGGCAGGCAAGCTGGTGTCCGTGAGCGCCTGGTGTAGGTCGACGTGACCGCGGACGACCGAGACGACCGATGCGAGATCGGCATCTACGGCATCCACGACGTCGCTCGACGTGGCGAGCTCGAAGAGGACCCGGGCGAGGGTCTCGATCGTCTCGCTAGTTCTCATTCAAGCTCCCCACTTCCGCGAGGTACTTGTCGATGAGCGCCTCGTGGTCGGCCTTCGTGATGCTCGAGCCGAGGATCTTGCCCGCGACCGCAACGGAGAGGTCTGCGACCTCGCCCTTGAGCTCGGCCATGGCGGACTCTTTCTCAGCCTTGATCGCGGCGACCGCCTTGGCCTTCTCAGCCTCAGCCTCCTCACGCGCCTTGGCGAGGATCTCGGTCTTCATCGACTCGGCCACCTTGCGGCCCTGCTCGATGACCTGCGTGGCCTCTGCGCGGGCCTCGGCCATCTGGACCTTGTACTCGTCCAGGAGACGCTCGGCTTCGACTCGGGTGTCTTCGGCCTTCTCGAGCGACTCACGGATCTTGTTCGCACGCTCATCGAGCATCTTCGTGATCGGCGGGAAGGCGAACTTCCACAGCACGACGAAGAGCACCGCGAACGCAGCGATGTTCACCCACATCTCTGTGGTATTCGGGATGATGATTTCCACGCTGTCGGCTCCTCCCGCTCGTCAGGGGTGCTTAAAGGACGAAGGCGAGAACGAAGCCCAGCAGTGCGATAGCCTCGATCATACCGAGCGCGATGAACATAGTGGTCTGAAGGCGACCGGCCATCTCAGGCTGACGGGCCATCGACTCGATGGTCTTGCTGCCAACGATGGCAAGACCGAAGGCCGGACCGATTGCGCCCAGACCGAACGCGAGGGCGTTACCCAGGTTCTCCATTGCTTCCTCCTTGTGATTCCCACCAACCGGTTCTTCCGGAAGGCGCTTGATCCGACTTCTTCTTACGCCGCCGGGTCGGCGACGATTGAAACCAGGTGCGGCCACCAGGAGGGCGGCCCGTGCTTAGTGCGAACCCGCGTGGAGCGCGCCGTCGATGTAAACAGCGGTAAGGATGGTGAAGATGTAGGCCTGCAGCACGGCCACCATCAGCTCGAAAACACGCAGGATGACCTGCATGAGGAACGAGAGCGGTACGACAGCGATGCTGATCGCCGAGAACTGCTCGATGAAGATGGCGGCGAAGATGGTGAACACGCCGAGCATGATGTGGCCGGCGTACATGTTGGCGAAGAGACGAATGCCCAACGTGAACGGCCGTAGGAAGTGCGAGATGAGCTCGATCAGGAAGATGAGCCACGAAAGCCACCACGGCGTGCCCGATGGGATCAGGCTCTTGATATAGCCGAAGAACCCGATCTTCTTGATGCCGATGCCGTTGTACACGAGGAACACGATGATCGCCCAGGTGAACGTGGTGCCCACTGTGCCGGTGCCCGGAAGAGCGGGCGGGATGTTACCCAACAGGTTGTTGAACAACACGAAGAAGAAGATGGTCCCGAGGAACGGGAAGTACTTCTTCCCCTCGGGGCCCATGACGTCGACACAGACGCCGTTGCGGACGAAGTCGACACCGGCCTCCGCGAGATTCCCGATACCGCTCGGCACGAGCTTGACCTTGCGCGAGGCAACGATGAAGAACGTCAGCAGGAGCACGACGGCGACGATCAGCCAGAACGTGTAGTTGGTGAGGCTGAATCCGGCCGCTTCGGCCCCGTGCCCTCCGGACAGCGGGAGCACCGTGAGCTCGTGCAGCAGATGCTCGATCTTGGTTGGCATTTCCTCCATGCTTCGGGCCTTCCTCCTCAGGCTGACGTGTGCGATGCGCTAAGACGTGACGCTTTCACGGCCTCGAGAGCAAGGCCGACGATGAACGAGACACCGAGTGCGAACCCGAACGGGGCGAGCCCATCGCGAGCGAAGACCGAGTAGACCCCAAGCGCAAGCAGCGCCACGACCAGGCGCGCGCCTGTCATGACCGCCACGATGGCGATGCCGCGGAAGGGATCCTGAGGGGTGACGAAAGAGGCCGCGCGCTCCGACGCAAGCGTCAGAACGGCGCCGAGCAGCACTCCGAGCGCTGCAGCGGCCATGGGATGGCCGAACAGGGAAGATACGCCGGAAATCTCGCAGTCCCTTCGCACGATGCCCTCATAGCAGGAGAGGTCACTCGACCGGCGGCGGGATGGAGACGCGGCAGGCGCTGTGGCGCGCGCGACGTATCGGGATCCGGGCCCCGGGGGTGGCCTCGAAAGCGTGCTCACTATACAACAACGGATTGGGTGCAACAACAACGGGTTCGGGCGTGTCCATCACGCATTCGGGAAACACGGCGCGCCGCATCGGACCCCGCTCCGCGGAACGGCTACTCCTTGTGGTGCGCAGCCTCGAACAACCCGAGCCAGTACGCCATGAGTCCGGAGAGCAGCGCCAGCACGACGAAGGTCAGAAGCTTGTAGAGAGCGGGCACCCATCGCATCGCGTAACCACCGATAGCGAGCGCGGCGGACCAGACGTAGATGATGAGCACCGTCTGCCGCTGGCTGAACCCCCGGGCGAGCAGGCGATGGTGGATATGGCCCCTGTCGGCCTCGCCGATCGGTCGCCCGTGCCGTTTGCGCCGGATGATCGCCGACAGCGTGTCGAAGACCGGCACCCCGACGATCAGGATCGGCACCACGAGTGCGATGGCCGCGACGGACTTCATCACACCGGTGAGCGCGATGCACGCAAGCGCGAAACCGAGCAGGAGAGCGCCAGAATCTCCCATGAAGATCGATGCGGGGTGGAAGTTGTATCGGAGAAAACCGATGCAGACCCCGATGATCACCACCGCGAGAAAGGCCGCGACGGGCTGGTTGGACTCCAGCGCAAGCGCGAAGAGACTCGCCGCCGCTATGGCCGCCACTCCGGCCGCGAGCCCATCGAGTCCGTCGATGAGGTTCACGATGTTGGCGAAGCTGACCATCCACAGAAGCGTGACCGGTACGGCGAGCACCCCGAGGAGGATGATCCCGCCACTGAAGGGGTTGCTGAAGAACTCGATCCGCACACCGCCCGCTACGGTGACGGCCGCGGCCAACAGCTGTCCGAGGAGTTTCTGACCGGGAGACAGGTCCACGACATCGTCCAGCAGGCCGACAGCGAAGACCACCGCTATTCCCGCAAGCACCGCGAGCGCGGGGCTCCCGGGACCGGTGAGGACCGGATGCCAGCCCCAACTCATCTCGCCGGCGCACCGCACGCCCACCGCTGCGATGAGCCCCGCGAACATGCCCGCGCCGCCGATCCGGGGAATGGCGCCCTGATGGACGTGGCGTCCACCCGCGTGCGACACGATGCCCCATCGCACGCCGACGAGTCTCGCGACAGGCGTCATGAGGAGCGTGACCCCGGCCGCGACCGCGAGCACGATCGCGTGCTCCGTCCAGTTCACTCGGCCACACCGCCGGGATAGCGTGTGGCCACGACACCGGCCTCTTGAAGCATCTCGGTCGCCAGAGCGTCGGGGTACGGGTTGCGATAGATGATCTCGGTGATGCCCGCGTTGATGAGGATCTTCGCGCACAGTACGCACGGCTGATGCGTGCAGTAGACGGTCGCTCCGTCGATGGCCGTGCCGTGCCGTGCGGCCTGGATCACCGCGTTCTGCTCGGCATGGATGCCCCTGCACAGCTCGTGCTGCGTGCCCGAGGGTATCCCCCGCTGCTCGCGGAGGCACCCCACCTCGTCACAGTGCGCGAGGCCGGATGGTACGCCGTTGTATCCGGTCGCCAGGATGCGCTTGTCCTTCACGATCACCGCGCCGATGTGGCGCCGAGTGCACGTGGAGCGTTGCCCCACCTGCTCGGTGATCGCCATGAAGTACTCGTCCCACGATGGCCTGGGCATGCGTGCCTCCGTCGGCTACTTGGTGCCGAAGAGGCGGTCGCCCGCATCGCCGAGACCGGGGACGATGTATCCATGATCGTTCAGATGGCTGTCGATGGCGCACGTGTAGATCGTGACGTCACGGCACGAGTTGTTGATCTCCTCGATACCCTCGGGTGCAGCGAGCAGGACGAGCAGGTTGATCTCGCGTGCCCCTCGGTCACGGAGGAACTGCACGGCGGCGGCGGCGGAGCCGCCGGTGGCGAGCATCGGATCGACGATCAGCACATCGCGCTCGCCGATATCCTCGGGCAGCTTGCAGTAGTACTCCACCGGCTGCAGGGTCTCCGGGTCACGATACAGGCCGACATGCCCGACCTTGGCCGCCGGGATGAGCTCGAGGATCCCCTCGACCATGCCGAGACCGGCTCTCAGGATCGGAATCACCGCGACCTTCTTACCGGCGAGCACGTAGGTGGTCGTCTGCGTGATCGGCGTGCGGACGACGGTCTCGTGCAGCTGGAAGCCGCGCGTGGCCTCGTACGCCTCGAGCATCGCGAGCTCCTTCACGAGCTCGCGGAACTCCTTCGCGCCGGTTCCCACGTCGCGAAGGATGGAAAGCTTGTGCTGAACGAGCGGGTGGTCGATCACGACCACGTTGTCCCAGCGCGGATCCTTCGCCATCACGCGTCCTCCTTGTCTAGAGCTCGGGATAGAGCGGGTGTGCCGCGAGCATCGAGGCGACCTCGGCAGCGATCGCTTCGATACGTGCGGGTTCGTCTCGACGGAAGATCGTCTCCGCGATCAGCCGCCCGACCGTGCGCGCCTCTTCCTCGCCAAAGCCGCGGGTAGTGATGGCCGCCGAGCCAACGCGGATCCCGCTGGTCACGAAGGGGCTCTCCGGGTCGTTGGGAATCGCGTTCTTGTTCACGGTCATGCCCACGTGCTCGAGTATCTTCTCGGCGTCTTTGCCCGTGACACCGGCAGGGCGCAGGTCGACGAGGAGCAGATGGTTGTCGGTGCCACCCGAGACGAGGCGCAGACCGGCCTCGACCATCGCCTCTCCCATCACCCGCGCGTTGACGACCACCTGGTCGATGTAGGTCTTGAACTCGGGCTGCATCGCCTCACGGAAGGCGACCGCCTTGGCGGCGATGACGTGCTCGAGCGGACCGCCCTGAAGGCCCGGGAAGACCGCCTTGTCGATCGCGACCTGGTGCTCCGCCTTGCAGAGGATGAGGCCCGAGCGCGGCCCGCGAAGCGTCTTGTGGGTGGTGGAGGTGACGACATCGGCGTGCGGCACCGGTGAGGGGTGCGCTCCGGTCGCCACCAGACCGGCGATGTGGGCCATGTCCACCATGAGTTTCGCGCCGACCTCGGCGGCGATCGCGGCGAACCGCTCGAAATCGATGACGCGCGGGTACGCCGACGCGCCTGCGATGATCATCTTGGGACGGTGCTCCTTGGCCAGCCGCTCGACCTCGTCGTAATCGATACGCTCGTCTTCGCCGAGGCCGTAGGGCACGACGTTGAACCACCTGCCCGAGAAGTTGACCGGCGAGCCGTGCGTGAGGTGCCCGCCCATCGCGAGATTCATCCCGAGATACGTGTCGCCCGGCTCCAGCAGCGCGTAGAAGACAGCGAGGTTGGCCGGTGCCCCGGCGTGCGGCTGCACGTTAGCGTGATCGGCGCCGAAAAGCTCCTTGGCCCGCTCGCGTGCGAGGTCCTCGACGACGTCGACCTTCTCGCAGCCTCCGTAGTACCGCTTCCCGGGAAGGCCCTCGGCGTACTTGTTGGTGAGCACGCTTCCCGCAGCCTCCAGTACGGCCATCGAAACGAAGTTCTCCGACGCGATCAGTTCGATCGAACCGCGCTGGCGCGCCAACTCGGCGTCCATCGCCGCCGCAAGCTCCGGGTCGGACGCGGACACGTGACGCAACGTCATGAGCGTTCCTCTCTCCTACTCCTGGGACTGTTCGATGTCGCTGATCTTGTCGACCCTGCGTTGGTGACGTCCGCCCTCGAACGACGTGGAGAGGAACACCGAGAGCACCTCGGCGGCCTGCTCTTTGCCGATGTAGCGGCCAGGGAGCGTCAGGATGTTCGCGTTGTTGTGGAGCCGCGCCATCCGCGCCATCTCCGGATCGGACGCCTGGACGGCCCGGATGCCCGGCACCTTGTTGGCCGCGATCGCCATGCCGATGCCGGTACCGCATATGAGCACGCCAAACGGCGCCTCCCCTGACGCCACGGCGCGCCCGACGCGCTCGGCGTAGTCCGGATAGTCCACCGACTCATCGGTGTACGGGCCGATGTCGACGACGTCGTGCCCGAGGTCGCGAAGCACATCGCGAACCTGTTCTTTGAGCTCGAAACCTGCGTGGTCGGAGCCGAGGTAGACGCGCATGCCCTCCCCTTCAGCGTGGCCGAAGGCGACCCGCGTGGGCCGCCTTCGGCAGATTGTACCGTACTGGCCGCTGCAGACAGGTTCCAGTTCTACTGCGCCGTAGCGGCTGCCATGATCGCTTCGGCGGAAATCGGACCGACGCGCGTCACGATCGGCTCGGGGCCAGTGCAGTCGACGACGGTGGAGGCGAGCTTGTGTGGCGTTTCGCCACCGTCGAGTGCGATGTCAGCGGCGGCGATGATGCGCTCCTCGAGCTCCTGGAACGAGGTCGCTGGCGGCTGGCCCGAGGTGTTCGCCGATGTGGTCACGATCGCGGCACCGTTCGCGCGGATAAGCTCCTGCACGAGTTCGTGATCGGGCGAGCGCAGAGCGACCGTGTCACGATCGTCACGGAACTCCCGCGCCACGACGTCGGCAGCCTTCACCACGATGGTGAGCGCGCCGGGCCAGAATGCGAGCGCGAGCCGATGCGCGTACTCGGGGACGTCCACGCCGTACGTGTCGAGCGCACCCTCGCCATCGACCAGCCACGGCAGCGGCTTGTTCTTGGGGCGCATCTTGATGTCGATGATCTCCTGCGAACCGATGCACGATGTCGCGGAAGCGCCTATCCCGTATACCGTCTCAGTCGGAAAGACGACGATGCCGCCGTCTTTGAGCATCGTGGCGGCGAGATTGACCACTTCCGCCGAGGGGTTTTCCGGGTCGACGTGTATCACCTTGTTCATCGCTGCATCGACCTACCTTTCCGTGCATAGACGATACGCTCACGGCCGGCGAGATCACGCCGGACCGTCACTCCCGTGAACCGGCCTTCCAACTCCGCCGCGGCGGCGGCCACGCAACGGCTGTCCAGCTCGAGCGCGAGACCACCACCGGGAACCAGCCACCCGTCGGCCGCATCGGC
>JAFGAG010000013.1 GCA_016933785.1 Coriobacteriia bacterium
GCGGTCTTGAGTGCCGACGCGACCGCTTCCCGATGGCTGGTGAGCGTGATGATGTACCGGCCGACCTGTCGGCGCCAGGCGATGCGCGCGACCACGACCGTGCCCACGATCAGGGCCGCTGCCACAGCACCTATGATGATGTACGGCACGTACTCCTGCACGTCAGGCCACCCTCCGCGAGATGCCCTCAGAGTTGCGTCCGGTTGTCCACGACGTGGCGGGCTTTGCCCACGGTCCGCTCTATAGTACCAGGCTCGACCAGGGTGATCTTCGCCTGCAGGCCCACAACGGATGCGACCTTCTCGCTCACCTGTCGATTGAACGCGACCATGTTGCGCATGACATCCGAAAAGATCGCCGGCGAGACCTCGATGCGGATCTCGAGCGAGTCCATCGCGCCCTCACGGTCCACGACGATGAGGTAGTGCGGTTCGACACCGTCCACCGTGAGCAAGGCGTCCTCGATCTGGCTCGGGAACACGTTCACACCGCGGATGATGAGCATGTCATCGGTACGCTTCCGGACCTTCCGCATCCGCGCGGTCGTCCGGCCGCACTCACAGATCCCGGTGTCGATACTGGTGAGGTCGTGCGTCCGGTACCTGAGCACGGGGAACGCTTCCTTGGTCAGAGGGGTGATGATGAGCTCCCCCTCCCCCCCCTCGGGCACAGGATCGCCGGTGACCGGGTCCACGAGCTCGAAGAGGAAGTGGTCTTCGGCCATATGGAGGCCGCACTGGTGCTCGCATTCGCCGCTCACGCCCGGACCCATGACCTCCGAGAGACCGTAGTTGTCCGTCGCGAGGATACCGAGCCGCTGCTCGATCTCCTCGCGCATCCCCTCTCCCGACGGCTCACCGCCGAAGAGGCCGACCCGCAGCGGCAACGCGTGCAGATCCACGCCCGCCTTCTCCGCCACCTCGGCGATGTACAGTGCGTAACTCGGCGTGCCGACGATCACCGTCGTACCGAAGTCCTGCATCATCATCAACTGGCGCTCGGTGTTGCCCGAGCCGGCCGGGAACACCGTCGCGCCCACGCGCTCCATGCCGTAGTGCATGCCCCATCCGCCGGTGAACATGCCATACAGGAAGAGCATCTGCACGCGGTCGTGCGCGGTGACACCCGCGGCTGCGGCGATGCGAGCTGTAAGCTCGGTCCAGGTGTTCAGGTCGCCTTTGGTGTAGCCGACGACGATCGGCTTGCCCGTGGTGCCCGACGACGAATGCACGCGTACGACCTGCTCCATATCAACCGCGAACATGCCGAACGGATAGGTGTCGCGCAGCGCCGTCTTGTCGGTGAACGGCAGGAGACGCACGTCGGCGAGTGAGCGGATGTCACGTGGCTTCACGCCTCGCGCATCGAGCTCGTCACGATAGTAGGGCACGCGCTCGTAGACCCAGGCCACCGTGGACTGCAGCCGTCGAAGCTGCAGTGCCGCGAGCTGCTCGCGGGGCATCGTCTCGTACTCGGTGCTCCAGATCGGCATGCCTATCTCACTCCCTTGTCTCGGGTCGTCCACCCAGATATGCGTGACGGACCTGTTCGTCGTCTCTCAATTTGTCAGCGGGTCCCTCGAGGGCGATCGCGCCGTTGCGCATCACGTACCCGCGGTCCGCATGTCTGAGCGCCAGATGCGCGTCCTGCTCCACGAGGAGGATAGAGAGACCTTCGGATCGGAGGGTATCGAGCGCCTCGAAGATCGCCGCTATCACCCGCGGGGCAAGACCGAGTGAAGGTTCGTCGAGCAGAAGCACCTCGGGACCGCTCATGAGCGCCCGGCCGACAGCGAGCATCTGTTGCTCGCCGCCGGAAAGGGTCGCCGAGATCTGTGCCCCACGCTCGGCCAGCATCGGGAACAGCATGCGGACCCGCTCCAGGTCGGCTGCGACACCCGCATCGCGCGCCGGGCGGCTATGCGCACCGATCAGCAGGTTCTCATCCACCGTGAGCGGGCCGAAGAGCATGCGTCCCTCTGGCACGAGCGCAAGCCTCTGACGCACGATGCGCTCGGGCGCCATCCCCGTTATCGGCACGCCGCCCAGCGTGACAGTGCCGGCCGCGGGCCGTAGCAGCCCGGCGACCGCCTTGAGCAGCGTGGACTTACCTGCGCCGTTGGAGCCGATCAAGGTGACCATCTCGCCGGCATCCACGCGAAGGGTCACGTCGCGCAGCACGTCCACGCGCCCGTACCCGGCACACAACCCGTCGATCCTGAGTTCAGCACCCAACGTCGGCACACTCCTCGCCCAGATACGCTTCGATGACGGCCGTGTCCTTCTGGATGAGTAGCGGCGGTCCCTCCGCGATCTTCGCACCTCTGTCGAGGACCAGGATCTCCTCGGCGATCTCCATCACCAGGCCCATGTCGTGCTCCACGACGACGAGGGTCACACCGGCATCCCGTATGCGGTAGAGCGCGTCGATCAGCGTCCGCGTCTCGGCACCGTTGAGACCCGCAGCGGGCTCGTCTAGTAGCATCACGCGCGGCGTCGTCGCCAGTGCCCGGGCGATCTCGAGCAGCCTCCGGGTGCCGTGAGGCATGTCGCTTGCGCGCGCCTGCGCGAACTCCGCGATCCCGGCCAGACGCAGCAGACGACGTGCCTGCTCCACGCTCTCGCGCTCCCCCGCCGTAAGACCGACGCGGAGCGCCGAACGGACGAAGCCGGCCCGTACGCCGAGATCGGCCGCTATGCGCACGTTCTCGAGTGCCGACAGCTCCTCGAAGAGTTCAGTGTTCTGAAACGTGCGCGCCAGCCCCGACCGGACGATCCTGTCGGCACGCTGCCCGGTAATCTCCCGACCATCGAAGCGCACTGAGCCTGCGTCGGGCGGGTCGAACCCCGTGATCAGGTTGAACAGCGTGCTCTTCCCCGCTCCGTTGGGCCCGATGACCGCCTTGATCGACCCCTCGTGTACGTCGAAGGAGACGTCATCGACCGCGGTCAACCCGCCGAACCGTCTTGTAAGGCCGCGAACGGCGAGCAGGCTCATACGTGTGCCTCCCCTGCCCTGCCGATGCGCAGACGCGTGAGCAGGCCACCTATACCCGCGGGAGCCAGGATCACGACCGCAATCATAGCGATGCCGTAGATGTCGGCCTCCCAGTCCTGAAGAAGAGCGACTGCGTCCTTGCCGAGCCCGGGGATGAGCGCGTCGGCGTACGGCAGCAACGTCAACGCGATGGCCGCGAGCACGGGGCCAGCGAGAGATCCCGCTCCACCCACCACCACGATCGCGACGTAGATCACCGACTGGTCCAGACCGAACGTGCCCGGTGAGATGAACCCGACGCTGTGCGCATAGAGTGCGCCCGCCAACCCCGCGAGGCCCGCCGAGAGTGCGAACGTCCGGATCTTCAGCCCCACGGTATCGATGCCACACGCAAGCGCACCGTTCTCGGTGGCATGCAGCGCCCGCATGGCACGTCCGGGACGGCTCCTCAAGATGTTCGCGACAAGCAGCAGTACGACAAGGGCGACTCCCCATACGAGCAGGTAGACGCCCACAGGCGAGTCGATGGAGAGCCCCGCGACCTCGGGATACGATATGCCTCCGAGCCCGTCGCCCCCGCCGGTGATGCCCCGGGCCTCGCGGAACGCCACATACATGATCTCGTTGAACCCGAGGGTCGCCATCGCAAGGTAATGGCCACGCAACCTGAGCGCGGGCAACGCCAACACGAGTCCACCTGCAGCGGCGAGCGCCGTACCCGCCAGTGCCCCCACCAGCCACGGCAGGCCGACATGCCCGACGCAGTATGCCGAGGTGTACGCGCCGATGCCGACAAAGGCGGCATGGCCCATGGAGATCTGGCCCGCGTGACCGAACAACAGCGCCAGACCGGCGATCACGATGACGTTCACGCCCACGTACACGAGCACCTTCAGCAGGTAGCGGTCGGGGCTCAGCACGGGTACTGCCGCGACGGCCGCCGCGGCGATCGCGATAGCGACATACGGGCTGAAGGCGAGCCGTGTCCGTATCATCCCGCTCACACCTTCTCCCGTCGTGCCGAGCCGAAGAGTCCCTGCGGCCGCGCGAACAAGACGATGAGCAGCACTGCAAGCGAGATGGCGTCTTTGTACGTCGATGAGATGAAGGCTACCGACAGGCTTTCCAGCAGACCGAGCACCAGGCCGCCGACCACGGAGGCGACGGGATTCCCGAGACCCCCGAGGATCGCCGCGGCGAAGCCTTTGACACCGATCGCCGCGCCGGCGTCCCATGAGGTCTGTGTGAGCGGCGTGACCGCGAAGCCAGCCAGTGCGCCGAGCGCTGCGGCGATCCCGAAACTCACCATCACGATCCGTGCGGTATCGATGCCCATCAACCTTGCGGCGTCATGGCTGATCGAACACGCCCGCATCGCCCGACCGAGCCGTGTCTTGCGATAGAGCCACCACAGCACCACCACCGCAACGATGGTCAGCCCCCACACCCACAGCGCCTGGCGCTCGACCGCCGCCCCGGCGATGTCGATCGAGGGACCGGGCGTGAACTCGGGAAGACTGAGCTCGTCGGGCCCGAACAGGTGCCGGGCAAGCGACTTCATCACCATCGACCCACCGATGGTGATGATCACAAGTACGAGCGGTCCTGCGGAGCGTTGCTTCCTGAGCGCGAACCGCTCGAAGAGGATGCCGAGTGCGGCAGTGGTCGCCACTGCCGCAAGACCGGCGATCGGCACCGGCAGGCCCAGACCGTAGAACCAGACCGTCAGCACTCCTCCGAGCATGAAGAACTCGCCCTGGGCGAAGTTGATGATGCCCGTCGAGCCGTAGACGACCGTGAAGCCGAGCGCGACCAGCGCGTAGATGGAGCCGCTCTTGAGCCCCGCTATGACGTACTGGAGGAACTCGGCGGCTTCCATCCGTTATCGATCCAACCGCCAGGTCCCGCCTTCGATGATGTAGAGCACCATCTCGTCCTGCGTGAGCCCGTTGTGGTCCGTCGCGGAGTAGGTGAACGTGCCATCGATGCCGACCCAGCCGCTCGTCTTCTCAAGTGCGTCGCGGAGCGAGTCGGATGTGACCTCACCCTCGATCCTGCCGAGTGCATCGGCGACCAACCCGATCGCATCGTACGCGTGCCCGGCGAAGATGTCCGGCTTCGTGCCGTATGCGTCCTCGTACCGGGAGATGAAGCTCGTGGCCACCTCGTATGATTCAGTGCCCTCCCCGAACGCCTCGGGGACGAGGATCTTGCCGGTGCCGAGACGTACACCCTCGGCCGCCTCGCCCGCGCCATCTATGAACTCCGCCCGCGCGATACCGGACCCGCCGTAGAGCGGCTGCGTCATGTTCAGCTGACGTGCGTTCCGGGCGATGATCGCCGCCTCTTTGCCGGCGGCCCAGATGAGTACCGCGTCAGGCTCGGCCGCGCGGATCTTGGTGAGCTGCGAGGACATGTCGGTGTCGCCCGCGTTGTAGGTCTCGTCCGCCACGACGGTGACACCCGCCTCACCGGCATGCGCCAGAACGTAGTCACGACCGTCGACACCGTAGCCGCCCGTGTCGCTGATGAGTCCGATCGAGGTGTGGCCCGCTGCAGCCATCTGGTCGAGCACGAACGGGACGACGATCCGGTTGGGCCACGGAGTCTGGAACACCCACTCCGAGAAGTCGTCGGTGATGACCGAGCCGCCGGCCATCGAGATGATGGGGACACCGGCCCGCTCGGCGTCCGCGCGCATCGCCATAGTCTGGCCGGTACCGGAGGCGCCGATGATCGCGAGGACGCCCTCCTCGTCGATCAGACGCACCGCAGCCGCCTGGGACTTGGCTGCATCGGTGGCGTCATCCTCGTAGATGACCTCGATCGGCCGTCCGCCCACACCCCCGGCGTCGTTGATACGCGCGACCTCGAGCTCGATCGCGTTCTTCTCGGGTATGCCGAGTCCGGCATACGTGCCTGTGAGCGAAAGGACAGCGCCGATGCGGTACGGCTCGGACCCCTCCCCGCCCTCTGCCGCGCCATCCACCGAGCAACCGCCCACCGGCAGACATGCGAGAGCAAGCAGCACCGCCGCCACCACCGCGAGAACCTTCGTGCCCCTCATTGCACCCGCTCCTCCCTGCTCGTGCCGCACGCGGCCCACCCGATGCGGGACGTGCCTTACTGAAGCACCGCGCTCAGATCGGTCTGTGAGACGAGTTTCACAGGCCGGTCGCTCAACAGGCGCAGCGCACGATCCACATCGCCGACGTTGATGACCACGAAAGTCGCGATGAGTGAGTACACATACTCGATGTTCACCCCGGCATCGGATACCACCTTCAGCACCGCGGAGAGCCCGCCCGGCACGTCCGGCAGATCGATGCAAATGACGTCATCGAGGCGGACCGTGAACCCCGCCGCGGTCAGGACCGCAAAGGCATCGTCCGGCCTGTCGACGACGAGCCGTAGGATGCCGTAGTCAGCGGTGTCGGAGACCGAGAAGCCGCGTATGTTGATGCCGGCATCGCCGATCAGTCCGGTCACCTCGCTCACGCGCCCGGATTCGTTGGCGATGAACACCGACAGTTGCTTGATGACCATCCGATCGATCACAACGCGCACGCTCCTTCCGCACAGGCGTTCCGGCCGAGATGAAATGCACGCAAGTTGCCGTCGACGGTCTTGAGCGGGACGCGCCCGCTGATTACCCGCTCCCACGACTCCACGGCGAAGGGCAACCCGTAGGACGCGGCGCCCATGAGGACGATGTTGGCCGAACGGGGACTTCCCGCTTCGCACGCGAGCGCCTCCGCATCGAGGAAGATGGCGCCCTCGGCGAAGAGTGCCTCTTCGAGGCCAGTAGGAGCGGGCAGATCGCCGATCAGCACCGGCAGAGACGCCATGGTCCGGCGATTGACCACGAGCGTACCCCCAGGTCGGAGGTAGGTGAGCGTGCGTGCAGCTTCGGTCTCCTCGAAGGCGATGAGGTGGTCGGCCACGCCGGGATCCACGACCGGTGAGAACACGCGCTCTCCGAAGCGCACGAACGTCTCGACCGAGCCACCACGCTGCGCCATTCCGTGCACTTCGGAGAGCTTCACATCATGGCCCTCAGCGACCGCGACCTTCGCGAGGACGTCGCCTGCCAGGATCGTCCCCTGGCCACCGACACCCGCCAGAACGACCGTCGTGATGCTCATCGGCCACCTCCGAGATCGCACGACGGACCCACCCCGACGATCGCGTCGAAGCGGCACACCTGGACGCACTGCCCGCACCCCACGCACGTAGCCGTGTCGATCACGGCACGCCCGGTCTCATCGCGGGAGATCGCCGGACAGCCGAGACGGATGCACGCACCACACTTCGTGCAGAGCTCCTCATCCACCGCGAAGGGATCCTTCGCCTCCTTGACGAGCAGCGCGCACGGCGCCTTGGAGATGACCACACTGAGGTGCTCAGCGACCGTCTCTTCTCGAAGCACGGCGAGCGTTGCATCGAGCTGGTGAGGGTCGACCGTGCGCACTGAAGCCACACCGAGTGCATATGACAGCGCCTCGAGGTCGACCTCGGGAGCCGCTTCGCCGTTGATGAAGACCCCGTTCACGGGGTTGCCCTGATGTCCGGTCATCGCGGTCGTCCGGTTGTCCAGGATCACCACGGTGCCATGCGATCCAGCGTATGCCATGTGGAGAAGCCCGGTGATGCCCGAATGCGCGAACGTGGAATCACCGATGACAGCCACGACCGGCCGCTCCGTGGAGCCTGCAAGCGCGACCCCGTGGGCCATACCGACGCTGGCACCCATGCACACACAACTGTCCATGCCTTTGAGCGGCGGCAGCGATCCGAGGGTGTAGCAGCCGATGTCGCCCGTCACCACCGCACGGACCTTGCCAAGCGAGTAGAAGAGCCCCCGATGCGGGCACCCGGGACACAGCAGCGGCGGCCGAGGAGGGAGGCCCTCCACCGGAGCGCGCGTCGCCAGCGGCTCCTGACCGAACGCCGCGGCGATGATCCGAGGTGACAACTCGCCGCTGCGTGGCAGGTCGACATCATCGATCTGCACGCCCAGCGCACGAACCCTCAGGCTGAGGTACGGGTCCATCTCCTCGACCACCACGACGCGCTCCACCTTCGAGGAGAACTCCAGGATGAGTGCATCAGGCAATGGCACGGTCAGTCCGAGTTTGAGGATGGAAGCGTCCGGGAGGGCCTCCCGTACGTACTGGTATGCGATGCCCGAGGTGATGACCCCCAGCGCGTTGTCGCGGTACTCCGCGCGGTTCTCGGGGGCAACGGCGCCATACGCGGCCAGATCCCCCTCACGGGCATTGACATGACGCAGACGCAGGCGGGCGTTGCCGGGCATCATGACGTTCTTGGGAACGTCGCGCTGGTACGGCTTGACCGGGACCTCGTGCCGCTCACCCGTCTCCACGAGGCCTTTGCCATGGGATACCCGGGTGGTCATCCGCACGATCACCGGCACGTCGAAGCGCTCCGAGAGGTCGAAGGCGCTCCGGATGAACTCGAGCGCCTCCTGGCTGTCCGATGGCTCAAGCACCGGGATGCGAGCACCGACGCCATGATTCCGGGTATCCTGCTCGTTCTGCGAGCTGTGCATGCCGGGGTCGTCGGCCACGACGTAGACGAGTCCACCGGTCACGCCGGTGTACGACTGCGAGTAGAGCGCGTCGGCGGCCACGTTCAGGCCGACATGCTTCATCGTCACCACCGTGCGAGCTCCGCCGAGCGAGACACCCCCGGCCACCTCGGCAGCGACCTTCTCATTGGGCGCCCACTCACACCGCACGCCATCGTAGTTCACGAGATTCTCGAGGACCTCTGTGGACGGAGTCCCGGGGTAACCCACTCCAACGACGGCGCCCGCTTCCCAGGCGCCCCGAGCAAGGGCCTCGTTACCGGACATCAGCGTGCGTGCCACGACCACCTCCGGGCGGATACGGTGGATAGAAATCGCCGAGATTGGTGGATTCTAGCACAGGGGTGATGCGATTCGGCCCGAGGGCGGCAAGACGCTAGATGCGCGAGCCGCCCACGTAATCGCCGCTGCTCTGGATGCGTGCCGTTAGCGAGTTGATGCGCACGACGGCACCGGTGTGCGGCGCGTGGACGTAGTCACCGCCACCGATGTAGATGCCGACATGATGGACGCGTGAGGGGTCGCCATCGGTCCCGAAGAACACGAGATCACCGGGCTGAAGCTGGTCTACCTGATCAGCCGGTATATGTTGGCCCACCCGGAACTGCGACTGGCTGGTACGCGGCAGCGATACCCCGACCTGGCGATACACGTAGCACACGAGGCCGGAGCAGTCGAAGCCGCTCGGGGAGGAACCTCCCCATACGTACGGCACGCCCAGATACAGGAGTGCGACATCCACGATACTGCCGGAGACCACTCCTCCGGGTGCTGTGGCCGTGACCGGTGACCGTGAGTCGGTCTCCCCCTTGCCCGCATCACCCGACGCCGCCTCTGCAGCGCGGCGGGCCGCTGCGGCGGCGGCCGCTGCGGCTACGCGTGCGCGCTCAGCGGCAAGCTGTCGCTCGCGCTCCTCTTCCTCGGCGATCAACCTCCGGACGTCCGCATCGAGCCGTTCGACGTAACCCTGCTGCCGTGACACCTCGGCCTCGATCGCCGCCGCACGGGCCCGGGCCTGCGTTTGAAGCGCAAGCTGCTCGGCGTGCCTGAGCTCGAGCATGCGCTCCGCAGACTCCACGCGCTGCTTCGCGTGCTGCACGGATGCCACGATCGCTGCGTCAGCCGCACTGATCCGCCGGAGCAGATCGAACCGCGTCATGAGGTCGTCGAAGCTGCGGACACCGAGGAACACGTCCATGACGGTCATGCCGCCGTGCTTGTAGATGTTCGTGGCCCGGTCCGCCAGCACGTCCTGCGCCGATCGCAGTTGGGCCGTCGCCCGATCGAGCTCCCCGCGCGTGCTGACAATCTCGACCTCCGTCTGCTCGACGGCCTCCGTGATCGCGTTGTACTCCTCGATCCTGACCTCGAGATCCGCGCGCTTGCGTTCCAGCTCGGCCAGCGCCGAGTCCATCTCCGTCTGCTTCTGCGAGATCTCAGGAGTCGCGGGTACCGCCACGGCAGGTGAAGGGATGCACGACGCGCACAGCGCAAGGGAAAGGGAGAGTGATGCGATCATGCGAACGTGCTGTCCGCTGGCGGGAAACATGGTACCTCCGAGCTGCGTCAGACTGGTGTGTCGAGAGGTCCGGAGCCGGCGCGCCATCGCCGTATCCACCGAGAAATACTATACCACAGGGACGGCACTCGTTTTGATACAGTACGTGGTGTACGGTATCCGGCAGTTCGGAGTCTGATGCGTCTCAGTGGCACGATACCGCGCCGCACAGCCGCGCTTCTTCTTGCAGTGACCGCGACGATGGCGTTCTCATCGGCTGCCGCGGCCAACCCCCCAGACGGCTCGTCCCAGCCGTCCCCGCCACTCGCGGGCCTCTCTGCCGAGGCCGAGGCGATCCGCGCCGAGATCGATGCAGCTACTGCACGCGCCGTGGCCATCGAAGAAGAGATCGCGGCGGTGGAGGCAGACCAGCGGGCCCTCGACGAGCGCCTCGCGGTAACCGCAGGCCGCATCGTCGCCCAGCGTGAAGCGGTCGCCCAGGCAGAGGCGCGCCTCACCGAGGCGGAGGCGCGATACCGCAAACACCTCATCGAGGTCTACAAGCGCGGCGACTTCGATCCGCTCAGCGTCTTGCTGAACGCTAACACGCTGCCCGAACTGTTCTCACGCGCGGATGCGCTTTCACGAATCGCCGAGGACGACAACCAGGTCGTGGCCGATCTGAACATCGCCAGCGCGGACGCGCGTTACAGACAGACGCAGCTCGAGGAGATACTCTCCCAGGACCGCGCGCTCCGAGTCGAACAACAGTCCCGGCACGAGCGCCTCACTGCACTTCTGGCGGAGCAGCAGACGGCGATCGCCCAGCTCTCCGAGGAGGAGCGCGAAGTGCTCGCCCGCGTCCAGGCGCTCACCGCGCAGGTCCGGGCCCAGTGGGCGGACTCATCGCTCCCCTCGGGTACCGACATCGCACGTGCCACCGCGACCGTGGACACCCACCCGGGGTTGCTGTACATAGTCTCCGCCTACATGCCGCGCGAGTTCCGCTCCACCGGTGAGACATACGCGGCGGTCTGCAGTTGGTACGGACCCGGCTTCCACGGCAGGACGACCGCGTCTGGCCAGGTCTTCAACCAGGACGATCTCACCTGCGCCTCGAGGACCCTACCCTTCGGAACCGTCCTCGCTCTCACGCGCGGCTCGCGCCGGGTCATCGTGTACGTCAACGACCGGGGCCCGTTCATAGCAGGCCGCGACCTCGATCTCTCGAAGGCCGCGGCAGCTGCACTTGGTTTCTCGGGTGTCGAGACCGTCCAGGTGGAGGTCGTCACCGCCGTCCGGTAGACGGGTCGCCTACTGCACGTGGATGAGCGTGACGATCTTCGGGTCGCCGAGTTTCTCCCGACCACCGAGGAAGTCGAGTTCCAGCAGGAACGCGAACCCGGCCACCTCGGCACCCATCGTCGTCACCAGCGCCGCCTTCGCGGCCGCCGTACCACCCGTCGCAAGCACATCGTCCACGATCAGCACGACGTCACCGGGCACGACCGCATCCGTGTGCACCTCGAGTGAGTCGGTGCCGTACTCGAGCTCGTAGCTGTGAGACGTCGTCGTCCATGGCAGCTTGCCCGGCTTGCGGGCGGGAACGAATCCCGCGCCAAGGCGATACGCGAGCGCTCCACCGAAGATGAAGCCACGCGCCTCCGCTCCCATCACCTTGGTCACGCCCGAGTCGGCGTACTCGTCAGCGATCGTATCAATCGCTGCCTTGAATCCTTCGGGGCTCGCAAGCAGGGGCGTGATGTCCTTGAAGACGATGCCCTCCTTGGGGAAGTCCTTGATGTCTCTGATGTACTGCTCGAGATCCACGCTGTGCTCCTTACTCTCATCGACGACAGCCCGGGCCGGACCGCCGGTATCGACAGCTATGACTACAGTAACGCGCCAAGCGCATCGAGCTGTGCTCGCGTTCCAAATGCTACCAGGTGGTCCCCCGGGGCGAGCACGCGATCAGCGGACGGGTTGCTGTCCGTCACGCCTCCGCGCGCTACGGCCATGATGTACGCGCCGGTAACGTCCCTCACCCGCGCCGCACGGATCGACCGTCCCGCCAGACTCGACCCCTCGCCCACCTGGAACGTGTCGAGCCGGTACTCGACCCCCTCGCTGTGGCTCACCAGCTCCAGATAGTCGCTCACAAACGGGTCGAGAACGCTCGAGGCCATGCGACGTCCACCGATCACGTTGGGCGTGATCACTCGATCCGCTCCGGCGCGCAGGATCTTCGACTCCGAAGTGATCGATGACGAGCGTGCGACGATGAACAGATCGGGATTCATCCCGCGGGCGGTCATCGCGACGAACAGGTTGTCGGCGTCGGTGTCGAGCGCGGTCACGAGCCCCTTGGCCCGTGTGAGTCCGGCCGCCTCGAGCGTCTCCTCGCTGGTGGCGTCACCGCTTATGTAGAGCCAACCGTGTTCGGTGGCCTCGGCCTCGCAGTCGTCACAGCGATCGATCACAACGAACGGTACGCCCTGCTCGTCGAACGAGGCACAGACCACGGATCCCACGCGCCCCATACCGGCCACGATGTAGTGCCCGGACAACGTCCCGATACGCTTTGCCATGCGGCGTCCCTCCACAAGGTCGGTCAGCTGGCCTTCGATCATGAACTCCGCGAGCACGCCCACCGAGTAGGCGATGCCACCGACACCAGCGAACACCATCGCGATCGTGAACACCTGGCCGATGGGTGAGAGCTCGGCGACCTCCCTGAATCCGACGGTCGCCACGGTGATCACCGTCATATACAGACTGTCCAGTAAGTTCCAGCCCTCGATCGTCATGTAACCGGCCGTCCCCATGATGAGAACCGCCAGGAGCAGCAGCGCGGCTATGACGGGACGCTTCACGGCCGGTCCCAGATCTCGTCGTGCAGGGTGGCGACGTAGGGTAGTGTCCGCCAGAGACCGTCGAGGTCGAGGCCGTAGCCGACGAGGAAACGATCGGGTACCGAGAATCCCCGGTACTCGATGGGGAGGTCCGCCAGGCGGCGCGCGTCCTTGTCGAGCAGCGTACAGACCGATACGCTCGCCGGCTTGCGCTGCCGCAGTACCCGCAAGAGGTAGCTCAGCGTAAGACCTGTGTCGATGATGTCCTCGACCACCAGCACGTCACGCCCCTCGATGGAATCGTCCAGGTCCTTGGTTATGCGCACCGATCCCTCCGCACCGGGACCGTATGACGAGATCGCCATGAAGTCCACGGTCAGCGGAAGCTCTATCGCGCGACACAGGTCCGCAAGGAACATCGTCCCGCCCTTGAGCACGGTGATGAGCGCAAGGTCGCGCCCCTCATAGTCCCTTGTGATCTCCGAACCGATGCGGCGTACCGCAGCCTGGATATCCTCGCTTGTATGCAGGACGCGGTCGATCCTGGGATCGGGGTGTGTGACGCTCATGCGCCCTCTCCTCCGTCCGCGTCGTTCCCGCTCGGGCGCTGCGTGTCCGCGGCGAACGGTGCGGCCTCCAGCCCTCCCCCCTCGGCATGGTCGCGAGAGCGCACCGGGATACCGAACTTGAACAACAGCTTCCTGAAATCCTTCTGGTACAGGATCTTGATGTTCACATCCGGATAGAGCTCCTTCAAGCGCCGCACCTTGCGGTTCTTCTTGGTGACGAGCTTCTGGCTCATGGTGGTGAGCTCGATGTAGAGATCGAACTCGGGCAAGTAGAAGTCCGGTGCGAACGAAGCCAGCACCATACCGTGGCGATCCCACTCCAGCGGGAACGTGGTGGGCTCGTACTCCCAGGCGATCTGGTAGAAGTCGAGGATCTGCGCCGCCACCCGCTCGCTCGGATGCGCGAACTCGATGGCTGCCACACGCTCCGACACTGGCAGATCCATGTCGGGCTGCTCGGATAGCTCGTCCGTCATCGCTTAACTGGCATCCTCGAACAGCCGGCCGACGGCACGGCGCAACATGTGCTGTTTGAGCGCCGCCGAGCCCTTCTCCAGCTCGCCGAGCGTCTCCAGGAGCTTCTGCCGGGCCTCGGGCGTGCGGTGACGCATCGCCGGCATGAGGATCTGCTGGAAGAACGTCGCCTCGCGCTCGGCGAACGCCTCGTACATGCGGAGGTGGCGCGGCTCGATGCCGAACTTCCGCAGATCCCAACACGTGTGCGCGATCGCGACGTCGGGACCGGCGAGCTCCTCACCCGCTTCACCCTTCACGAGCGATACGATGCTGTAGGACGCCAGCTCCCGGATAAACACCGACGGAAGTCCCAGCACCTCCTGCGAACGATCGACAGGCACCGTCTCGGCGTCTTCGAACGGGAGCGACATCGGCTCGGCGCGCTCGATTGTAGGCCGAAGCTCGACAGGCACCTTTCCTTTGTCCAGGTCGTCGAGCTTCTCCCGGATGACCGCTAGCGGCATGAAGTGCTCTTTCTGGAGCCGCAAGACCAGCTCGAGACGCTGCACGTCGGTAGGGCGATACTTCCGATACCCACCGGGAGTCCGCTCCGGCGAGATGAGCCGTTCGTCTTCCAGGTAACGCACCTTGGAGATGGTGAGGTCACTGTAGGTGTCGGAAAGGCTCTCGACGACCTCGCCGATCGTCATGTAATCACGGAGTCGCGGCGCCATCTAGGATGGACCCCCTCCCGTGACGAACACCATCTGGAAACGTCCGACCTGCACAGAATCGCCACTCGTCAGTCGCGCCTCGTCGACCACCTCGTTGTTGACGTACGTGCCGTTGAGGGAGCCGGTGTCCTTGATGGTCACGGTCCCTCCATCGATGCTTAGACGCGCGTGGGTGCGGGACACCGTGACATCGTTCAGGAAGATGTCGCTCTCCGGATCGCGACCGATGGTGACCTCAGACTGCTCGAGGTAGAAGCGCTCCCCCACCTCGACGCCCTTTCTCACGATGAGCACGGGGACGTCGCTCACGCCAACGTCGGTGACGTACGCCGGCGCAGACGGTTCGCTTACCGCTTCGAACGACGCCGTCGCACCCTCGACGCGAGCCCCGCACGCGGGACACTCCGCATCATGCGACGTGACCTCGGCGCCACACTCCGGGCACTGGTCCATGGTCACCACTCCTGCCGTTAGCACCCACGAGCACGCACGCTCTTAGTCGAGCAGACCGAACTCCTGGCTCTTGAACGACTCGGCGATTTGCACCTCGAGGGCCGAGAGGACCTCGGGGTTCTCGAGCACCTTGATGAGACGCTCCTGGCTCAGACGATTCTTCACATAGGGGTCGTCAAGCGCCTCGGTGAGCTTGCGACCACTGCGCACCTCACGGATGACGTACTCGACGACACGCTCCTCCACGCCATCGACCGCGATCTCGTTGAGGAACTCATGGATCTTGTCTGCAACGCTTGCCACGCGGGCCTCCTTCACATGACCGGGGCGCAGGTTCGCCCGGCCTTACCCGTCCAGGTCGTCGTCATCGTAATCCGAGTCATCGGTCACGTCGTACCGCGAAATACCCCGCAGGTCGTTTGCGAGGATCTCGATCAACCGATCGATGTCGCTGCCAGAAACGACGCCTTTGCCGTGCGTGCGGTCATCCTTCAGACGGCGCACGAGTTCGGCACGAAGTATGTCGATCTTGCCGTGCAGTACGCGGCGGCGGTAGCTTACCTTCTGCTCCTCCTCGTACAGCTCATCAAGAAGTTCTCGCAGCTCATCAACGGTACGGTCGCCCAAATTGAGCAGTGCGTCGTCCGATGCATGTCGATCCCCCACCGGTCCCACCTCCACAGAAACGAAGCACCTGCCATGGCTCGTCCAGATTGTAGCAGACGAGACCGACATCACGGGCTCTACCTCGACTCGAAGTCCAGGCCCGGCCGCCCGTGCCGTCACGTGCCAATCCGGTACTCGCCCGCTGCCGAACGGGCGAACGCGCGCTCGGCGTTGGAGAGGTCCCCTCGCACCGTCTGCGCACCGAGAACGCTTCGCGTAGCGGCGATGAGTGCGGCGGCGATCTCATCGTCCCCGGGACGGCGTCCCGTCGCGTCAGCGATCGTCGCCGTCGATCGCCCGAGAGCATCGCGGGCCGCGTCGTCGAGCATGAACGCCTGCGCCTCGCGGTGGACGTCGCGTGTGATGACGAACGAGCCGTGCTGCAGGCAGCTGTCCCCATCCCACACCTGCGCGCTCCCGGAGAGCTTCGCAGCACCGAGAGAGAGGTCCGCGCCGGTGGCGTG
Source organism: Coriobacteriia bacterium (assembly GCA_016933785.1). Lineage (GTDB taxonomy): Bacteria > Actinomycetota > Coriobacteriia > Anaerosomatales > Anaerosomataceae > Anaerosoma. The sequence goes on from JAFGAG010000013.1 coordinate 16,301, forward strand.
CAGATAGCACGCCCCACCACGGCTGCCCCGGTCCCGGGCGGTCAGGGTGGCGTCAACACCAAGCGCACGGTATGCCTCGGCAAGCGCACCTGAGAGATACCGGTAACTCTCCCGCACTCCCCGTGGCAGACCGTCTGCGACGCCTGCCACGATGGAGTACGTGAGCTCATCGTCGTGCAGCACACCCCGGCCGCCGGTCGGGCGCCGACAGATGCCGATGCCATGCTCGCGGCAGTACTCCACATCCACGTCGGCTATATTCTGGAACCGGCCGATCGACACCGTCGGGGGGGCGAACCGGTACAGGCGCAGCGTCGGCGGCGCCTGTCCCTCCGCGTGCGCCGCAAGAATCGCGCGGTCCACCGCCATGTTCCGGCAGCCATCGGCCGGGCCATCGATGATGATGCGCCAGCGTGTCACCGCCGCTCACGCCTCCGCGCCGTCGGGCCTCCACGCGACATCCGCGTTCTTGACAGCAGCGGCCTCGTCGAGCCGGCGGACCGGCGTCGTGTAGGGTGCCCCATGCAACAGGTCGGGGTCCTCGGTGGCCTCCTGCGCGATGTGCCGGAGGACCGCTGCGAACCTGTCGAGCGTCGCCTTGCCCTCGGTCTCGGTCGGCTCCACCATGAGTGCCTCGTCCACGATCAACGGGAAGTACACCGTCGGTGGATGGATGCCGTAGTCGAGTAGTCGTTTGGCGACGTCGAGCGTCCGGACACCGGTCGCCTTACGCAGCGCGCCGCCGGACATCACGAACTCATGCATGCAGGTGCGGTCGTACGCGACCGGCCACGCGTCTTCCAGAAGCGCCTTCAGGTAGTTCGCCGAGAGCACAGCCTGCTCGGAGACCTCTCTCAGCCCGTCCCCTCCCACGGCACGGATGTACGTGTACGCACGGACGAGGACGCCGAAGTTGCCGAGATACGACCGCACGCGGCCGATCGACCGCTCGGGCGTGACGAGCCTCAGGACGCCGTCGGCACCCCTCCCGACGACCGGGCCGGGCAGATACGGTGCGAGCCCGGCGGACACCGCGACCGGCCCTGCTCCCGGTCCGCCTCCGCCATGCGGGGTGGCGAACGTCTTGTGAAGGTTGATGTGCAGGGCGTCGAAACCCATGTCGCCGGGGCGGCTCTTCCCCATGATGGCGTTCAGGTTGGCGCCGTCGCAGTACGCGAGCGCACCGACACTGTGAACCGCCGACGTGATCTCCAGGATGTTCTCATCGAAGAGACCCACCGTGTTGGGGTTGGTGAGCATGAGCGCAGCGACATCCGTGTCGAGGAGCGCCTTGAGCGCCTCGATGTCCACGCCGCCACGTTCGTCGCTCGGCACCTGCACGACCTCGTAACCGCACATCGCGACGGTGGCCGGGTTGGTGCCGTGCGCCGAGTCGGGTACGAGCACGCGCGTGCGCGGATCACCGTTGGCCGTGTGATACCCGCGGATCGCCAACAGGCCCGTCAGCTCGCCGTGGGCTCCCGCAGCAGGCTGCAGGGTGACCGCCGGCAGACCGGCGACCTCGGCAAGCGACTCTTGCAGACCCCACATGAGCTCGAAAGCGCCTTGCACGGTCTCCTCAGGCTGATACGGGTGGATGCGGGCGAAGCCCGGAAGGCGACACGTCTGCTCGTCGATCTTGGGGTTGTACTTCATGGTGCAGCTGCCGAGCGGATAGAACCCGCTGTCGACACCGAAGTTCGCACTCGCGAGATGTTCGTAGTGCCGCGCGAGGTCCACCTCGGTCACATGCGGCAGCGCGGGAGGTACGACGCGCGTCCGTCCGCCGAGGACCTCCTGGAGCGAGACCGCGGGGACGTCGAGCGCGGGCGCTTCCACGCAACGCGACTCGGCGGCGCCTCGCTCGAAGATGAGCGTGCCGGTGAGGGGCTCGCCAAGCGACGGTACTCCGGTCGCGGTTTGTGCCACGGTTTCGGGTGTGGTGCTCACAGCGCGCTCACCTCCTCCACGAACCGGTCGATGACCTCACGGGTGTGCCGCTCGGTCACCGCGAACAGCACGAGACCAGCGTCGTCGGCGTCGAAGCGCCCCAGATCGAGACCGGCAAGGAACCCTCGCTCGAGCAGGCGCGTCTGCATGTCGGCGACCTCGCCGCGATACCGGAGTGTGAACTCGTTGGCGAACGGCGCTCCATAGACGCGTTCGAAACACCCACAGCCGACGAGGGCATCCTCGAGGTAGTGTGCCTTGGCTATGCAGGCTTCACCGATCCCGGCGAGGCCGTGCGTGCCGAGTGCAGCGAGGTAGACGCCCGATGCGAGCGCGTTGAGCGCGTGGTTCGAGCAGATGTTCGACGTCGCCTTCTCCCGGCGGATGTGCTGCTCCCGCGTGGAGAACGTGAGGACGAATCCGGGGCGGCCGTCCACGTCGGTGGTACGGCCAGCGATGCGCCCAGGCATCTGCCGGATGTGCGCCTTGTGGCACGCGAAGATGCCCAGTCCCGGGCCGCCAAAGGAGATGGCGTTTCCGAGCGGTTGCCCCTCCCCGACCACGATGTCAGCGCCGTAGGACGCTGGCGGCTCCATGACGCCCAGCAAGATGGGGTTGGTGCCGACGACGAAGAGGGCCCCCGCATCGTGCGCAAGCACGCCGAGAGCCGTGAGGTCCTCGAGGGTCCCGTACCACGTAGGAGACGTCACCATGAGCGCCGCCGTCGAATCGTCGACGACCGCCGCAACCGCCGCCGCATCGGTCACCCCGCCAGAGGCGGGGACCTCCACGACGTCGAGGGTGCCGGACTCCACGTAGGTGGCCAACACCTCTCGCCACTCGGGATGTACGGCCCCCGAGACCACGACCCGTCCACGCTTCGTGACACGCGCGGCCATGAGCGCCGCCTCGGCGAAGGCTGTGGCGCCATCGTACATGGAGGCGTTGGAGACCTCCATGCCAGTGAGTTGGCAGATCATGGACTGGTACTCGTAGACCGCCTGCAACGTGCCCTGGCTGACCTCGGGCTGGTACGGCGTGTACGCCGTGAAGAACGCTGGCTTGCTCACCACCGCATCCACGATCGCCGGGATGTAGTGGTCGTAGACCCCCGCGCCGAGGAACGAGACGACGCGGCTGCCGTCACTGTTGCGTGCCGCAAGCGACTCGAGGTGCGCGGCAAGTTCGATCTCGGTCATGCCATCGGGTACACCGAGGGGACGCGCAAGCCGCGCGTCCCCGGGGATGTCCTCGAACAGTGCGTCGACCGAATCAACGCCGATGCGTACGAGCATCTCGACCTGCTCTTCGCAGGTCACCGGTATGAAGCGCATGCGTCAGGCTTCCTCGGCCAGGAAGGCCTCGTAATCGTCGGCATCCATGAGCGCATCGACCTCGGAGAGGTTGTCCACCTTGACCCTGATCATCCAGCCGTCGCCGTAGCAGTCATCGTTGACCGCCTCGGGTGCGTCATCGAGGGCGCTGTTGACCTCGATGACCTCGCCGCTCAGCGGTGAGAACAGCTCGGAGACGGACTTGACCGATTCGACCTCGCCGAACGAATCACCCGTGCTGACGGCGTCGCCGACCGAGGGAAGGTCCACGTACACGACCTCGCCGAGCTGGTCCTGCGCGAAATCAGAGATACCGATCGTGGCGATGTCACCGTCCAGGCGCACCCACTCGTGCTCGCGGTCGTACTTGAGGTCCTTCGGATACATCGGTCGGACTCCTTCCCTGTGTTCGCTTACGAGCCCTGAGCCGTGAGCGATGTGGTCTTCACGAACGGCGGCCTGGTGACGACCGCCGGCACCACCTTGCGGCGGATCCCGATCTCGAGGCCGGTGTCCGGTGCGGCGAGGCCTACAGGCACGTAGGCTGTGGCGATACCGTGTCCGAGCGTCGGCGAGAACGTGCCGCTTGCCACCTTACCGACCTCGACACCCCCGTGCAACACGGGATATCCGTGACGTGGGACACCTTCGCTCACCGTGATACCCACGAGCTTGCGCGTCGGGCCGACTTCTCGCACCCGGGCGATCGCCTCGGCTCCGATGAACCCTGTCTTGACCTTCGGTACCACCCAGCCGAGACCGGCGACGATCGGATCGGTCTCCCGGTCCATATCGCTCCCGTACAGCGGGTAGCCCATCTCGAGCCGCAGCGTGTCACGCGCCCCAAGGCCGCACGGGACCACTTCCGGGAAGCTCAGGAGCAGCCGCCACACAGTGGCGGCCTGCGACTCGTGGCAGAACACCTCGACGCCGTCCTCGCCTGTGTAGCCAGTACGGGCGAGCAGCACCGGGATCGAGCCCAGAGCGGCCTCGACGACTGCGAACCGTGCGGGCGGTGTCCATGACCCCCCGGCCAGTTCCCCGACGATGCGAAGCGCTTCGGGGCCCTGTACCGCGATCAAGGCGGTCCGGTCACTCTCGTCGACCGCCTCCACTGTCTCGGGGAGGTGGCCGGTGATCCACGCCCAGTCGGTCTCACGGTTGGCGGCGTTCACCACGATCAGGTACTCGAGCTCACCCGTGTGATAGACGATGAGGTCATCGATGATGCCACCGTCTTCGTCGCACATCACGGTGTAGAGCGCTGTTCCGAGTCCGTCGATGCGGTCGAGATCGTTGGTGAAGATGTGCTGCAGCGCGGCCTTGGCCTCGAAGCCGAACACGCGGAACTCTCCCATGTGCGAGACATCGAATATCCCCGCCGTGCTGCGCACGGCCATGTGCTCCTCGATGATGCCCGAATACTGCACCGGCATCTCCCACCCGGCGAAGTCCACCATTCGCGCGCCGAGCGCTACATGCTCCTCGTAAAGCGGTGTTCTGCGTGCGTGCCCACCCATAGCAGCTCCTCTCACATGAGCGGCACGGCGGTCGCCATCAGCGGACCACCGAACACGCCCCTCCATATCCTGGTGAACCAGATCTTGACGCGAGACCACGTATCGGGCCGATCCACCGCTTCGGCTGAGACAAGCGGCACCTGGGCGAGGAGGCGATCCCCCTGCACCACCGTGAGCGTCCCGAGGCGCTGCCCGGCCGCGACCGGGGCCTCCACATCATCCACGTAGTCGATCGCGGACGAGACCTCGCCCTCGAGGTCGAACACGGGCACGGACGCATCCTCGGCCACCACCGCGGCGACTCTGCGGTCCAGGAAGTCGGTGACCGGCACCAGCGCAGCCGTGGTCTCGGCCGTCGCTACCCGCGTCACGGCATAGTGCGCGAAGCCCCAGTCCAGAAGCGTGCGAGCTTCATCGAAGCGCTCGTTCTCGTCACTCGCCCCCAGGACCACCGCGATCAGACCTACCTCGTCGCGCGTGGCCGAGGCGACGACGCAGTACCCTGCCTTGTTCGTCCACCCGGTCTTCACGCCATCTGCGCCGACATACGTGCCGAGCAGCTTGTTGGAGTTGTCGTACCGCTTCGATCCGAACTGGCCCGAGACGGTGACCGAAGGCCGTGAGACTATCTCCGCAAAGCGGGGGTCGGCCATCGCGATGGACGCGAGCGTGACCAGGTCTTCGGCCGAGGTATAGTGCCCGGGAGCATCCAGTCCGTGCGGATTCGCGAATGACGTGTGTACCAGACCGAGATCGGCCGCCTTGGTGTTCATGAGCGCGACGAACCCCTCCACACTTCCCGCCACATGTTCGGCGAGCGCGTACGCCCCGTCGTTGGCCGAGCGCACGAGCGTCGCCTCGAGCAGTTCGCCGACGGTGAGCGTCTGGCCCACGACGAGGTCGACCTCGGCTTCGCCCACACCGGCCGCGCGCGCCGACACGGTGACGGTCTCGCTCACATCGGCATTGTCGAGCACAACGAGCGCGGTCATGATCTTGGTCGTGGATGCCATCGCGCGCTCGGTCTGAGCGCTGCGGCTCCAGAGCGTGCGCCCGTCGCGCGTGCGCAGGATGCCTGCGGGCATCGATACATCCGGGGCCGCATCAGTGAGTGGACCGGCCGCCGTGACGGCCTGGGAGCCGATGATGTCGCCCTCCGCCGCACGGGCGGGCGTCGACACCGAGACGGCCGCGAGCAGGACCGACAGTGCGAGAGCGACGGACTGTGTGAGTCGGGAGGCGCGGTACCGCACGTGTGCTGCGACACTCCTCTCACAGGCGAGTCCGTCGGGGTCTGGTCGATTGTACGAGACTCGTCCGCGGATAGCACGCATGTCACACACGAAGTCCGCTACCATATCGGTGACGATGTCGCGGATGGCTGGATTCCGCGCAGACGGCTCGGGGGAACCGTGGATCGCAAACGAAACGCGCCGGCTCACGACAGTGGCTTCACGTTGATGGAACTCATGACCATCGTGCTCGTCATCGGCATCCTGCTCGCGGTCGCCATCGCGACCTACGTACCCGCCTCACGATCCGCCGCTGCGGCGGCATGCAGGCACAACCAGAGGGTACTCGAAGACGCCTGCATACAGGCTGAGTGCACGACCGGTTCCGAGGACCCCGATGACATCGAGGATCTCGAGCCGTTCGTGGAGAACTTCGACCGTATCAAGCTCTGCCCGCTCGACGGCGCACCACTGGTGCTGGATCCGGCGACCAGTGACGTCTCATGCCCGAACCACCCGTAGACGCTTCGCGAACGACCGAGGAGGCCGCTTTGAAGTACTCCCGCTTCGAGATCCTGGCATTCGTGCTCGGAGCCGTGGCCATCACCGGGAGTCTGTTCGTCCCGTCGACGACACAGATCATCCCTGCGGAGGTCGTGGCGCAACTCCTGCTCATCCTCATCCTCGCCGGCGCGCTGCACTGGGGACGCAACGGCGGGTTCGTGACAGCGCTCATCGCCATCGCGATCTACGTGGGCATGCGCTATCCGCTGCTGAAGGCCGAGGGGCTCTCTCCAGACGTCGTCACCATGATTGTTTCGCGGGCCGTCGCGTACACGGTCATCGGTCTGATCGGCGGCGAGCTGGCGGGCCGCGTGAAGTACCTGCTCGCGCGTATGGAACGTGATGCGATGATCGACCCCGTCACCCGGGTGTACAGCGCCCGCTATGCGGGTCAGGCGGTCGCGCGAGCGCTTGGCAAGCATCGCCGGTACGAGACGACATGCTCCGTCTTGACCCTCACGATCTCACCGGCTGTCTGGTCCGACCTCAAGTTGCGGCGCATGGACTCGCTCATGCGGCGCGTGGCCTCACACCTGAGGAACGATGTCCGGATGGTCGATGACGTCGCGTATCACGACAACGGCAGCTTCATCATCATCCTTCCGGAGACGGCTGCCGATGGTGCGCACGTGGCTGCCAAACGCCTGCGCGCGGGTGTGGTGGACATCGTCGGTTGCGGGCTGGACGAGGTCAACGCCCGTGCGCTGACCTGCGGGGTCGATGACGCGGCGCTCAAAGACCTCGCCGAGGCGCTCGCACCCGGACTCGAAGACGACGACGCTTCGTGGGGCGCCCCCCAGGTGTCCGATCGCCGTGCCGCCGATCGTACCTAGACCTCCTCGGCGCGCAGCACCCTGATCCCCGCCTCGCCGAGCGCGCGCATAGCATCGGAGACCCGCTCCACGCGGAACACGTCGACGGCGCTGGTGCCGCCCGGCTCGACGAAGCAGTACGCGTATTCCACGTTGATGTCCTCGGCCCCAAGCACCTCGAGGATGTCTGCGAGTCCCCCGGGGTGGTCCGGGACCGCGACCGCGATGACGTCCGTCACGCTCACGCTGAACCCCGCAGCCTCGAGCGAGTCCTTGGCGACGTCCGTCCGGTCGCAGATGATGCGAACCACGCCGAATTCCGCGGTGTCGGCGACCATGAGCGCACGCATGTTGACCCCGGCGTCACCCAGCGCACGCGTCAGGCGGGCTAGCCTGCCCGGGCTGTTCTCCAGGAAGACCGTGAGTTGCTTGACCATCGGTCACTCACTCCCCTCTGCGCGCAGGTCGATGACGCGCTTCGCCTTGCCTTCTGATCGCTGTATGGACCTGGGTTCAACGAGCTTCACCGCGATGCTCACCGCAAGCGCGGATGCGATCTCCGCCGATACACGACCCCGGAGCCGCTCGAGCGTCTTCACCTCGTCGAAGTTGACCTCTGGGCTCACCTCGACATGGACCTCGACGTGGTCCATGCTCCCCTTCCGGGAGAGCACGACCTGATAGTACGGCGCGACACCGGGAATACCGAGGAGGACCTGCTCGATCTGGCTCGGGAAGACGTTGACACCCCGGATGATGAGCATATCGTCGGAGCGCCCGGTCACGCGCTCCAGACGGCGGAACGTACGCCCGCATGCGCACTCGCCCGGCACGATGCGGGAGATGTCGCGCGTGCGATAGCGCACCACCGGGATGCCCTCTTTGGTGAGCGTGGTGAAGACGACCTCCCCGCGCTCGCCGTCAGGCACCGGACGAAGCGTCTCGGTATCCACGATCTCGATGATGAAGTGATCCTCATTGACATGGAGTCCGCACTTGCACTCGCATTCGGCGGCGACGCCGGGACCGAGGACCTCTGAGAGGCCGTAGATGTCGATGGCGGTGATGTCGAACTGCCGCTCGATCTCAGTGCGGGTGTTCTCGCTCCAGGGCTCCGCGCCGAAGACCCCCGCCTTGAGGGAGAGCCCTGCCGGGTCGATACCCATGTCGCGAGCGGTCTCGGCGATGAGGAGCGCGTAGCTCGGGGTGCATGCCAGGATGGTCGTGCCGAAGTCCTTCATCACCTGGACCTGGCGCTTGGTGTTCCCCCCCGAGATCGGGATGGTCGCGCAGCCGAGACGTTCGGCTCCGTAGTGGGCGCCGAGGCCACCGGTGAACAGACCGTAGCCGTAAGCGATCTGCACCACGTCCTCGTCAGTGCCGCCGGCCGCGGCGATGGTGCGGGCCATGAGGTCGGCCCACCGGTCGAGATCCCCCGCCGTGTAGCCGACCACGGTCACCTGCCCGGTCGTCCCCGACGACGAGTGGAGGCGCACGATGTCTTTCATGGGCACGGCGAACATCCCATACGGGTAGCCAGCGCGCAGGTCGTCCTTGACGGTGAACGGGAACTCCGCAAGCTCCGCGAGCGAGTCCACGTGCGGAGAGACTCCCGCGTCGTCGAACTTCCGGCGGTAGGTCGGCACGTTCTCGTACACACGGGACAGCAGCGCGTTCAAGCGTTCGAGCTGCAGCGCATCCAGGCGCGCCCTGTCCATCGTCTCGTCGTGCGGCTGGAACACCCGTACCCCTCTCCCCTGCTACCGGATACTCTTCGGACGACCCCTACGGCGTAGCGGTGGCCGGCGCCGATGGCGTGGGCACTGGCGCCGTCATGATACCCACACGCACGACCTCCTCGGTCGGCCGGTAGACCGACTTGAACGAGTCGCGCCGCACCTCGGCGCCGCCCTTGGTCACCACGCGGGTGACCACGATCGTCCGCCCGGACACTCCCCGCTCGTCGATCACGCGCGTTCCCACGGGGAGGGTCGGGTCCTGGACCTCCCGTATGGGAGGGTCCACGAGATTGGTCCAGGGCCCGGTGTCGTATGACACCTCATACCCCGGATCGGTCCCATAGATCGAGATCGTCACACTCGAGTTCGTGTAGCCCGTCGCGATCAGGATCCAGTCGGGCGTGTCGTTCTGGAACTTGAAGTCGGGACCGCCCCATGAGACGGTCGCGTCACGGCCCTTGGGGTAGTGGCTGATGTACTGCGAGTGGTTGCGCCGTTCGACAACAGGCAGCCCCGAGAAGAAGACCGCGTTGAAGAGCGTCGTGTTGACCTGGCAGATACCTCCACCGAGCTGCGGGACGAGCTTGCCGTTCACGATCGCGGGTGCTTCTTCGTATCCCTTGGCCGCCGTCCGTTCGCCGACCGTTCCGTTGAAGCTGAACGTCTCGCCGGGTGCGACCAGGGTGTTGTCGAGGGCGTCGGCAAGCGTGTGGATGTTGTTCACGCGCGGTTTGTTGGAGGCCGAGTACTCGGTGGTGAAGGTGGATATCCGCTCAACGATGCCGAGTTGGCCCGCCTCTTCCGTAGTGAGATCCGCTTCCACTCGGCGCATGGTGAGTTCGGCGCGACGCTCGGCGTCGCCCGTGAGCAACACCTCGAGTTTGGCGGTCAGGTCCACCGCATCGGCCACCAGACCGTCCTCGGCAGGCACGATCGTGACGGTTCCCGCCGAAGTGCTGAACGACGCGTTCTTGGCAGGTCTGCCGACCTCTGCGACCAGCGGCAGGATCGTCGCGGAAACCTCATCCGATGCGATATACGCCTCGAGAACCGGCCCATCCGTGCCTTCCATCGAGCGGAAGTCGATCCAGCCCCCGATCGTCGAGGACTCGATCCTCCACGTCCTGTCTTCGTAGTAGAGCTCGAGTGCCGCCGAGACCATCCGGCGTGCCGCCTCATACGCGGCCTCCGAACGCGCCTCATCGATCGCGGGCGCGAGTTCGACGAGCTGGACCTCGGCGATACGTTCGTCACTCATGAAGGCATCGACAACGGCTCGCTGAGCGTCGTCGACATCCACCCCGCGCCCGTCGGCAGGTGGCACACGAGTCACTGACGCTCCGTCGACCACGATTGCCGCATCCTGCGGGGGCTCCGCGACCGCGGCGTTGATGCGCTCGACGAGCTGCCGCACCGCCTCTTCATCACAGTCGAGCTCGAGTGGTATCGTCACTCCACCGAGAACGGCACGCGCGCGTTCGATCACGGCTTCGCCGAACCCGCCACGGCCCACGCCGTACGCCAGCTCGGCAAGACCGGTCGCGTCGACCGAGAGCCCGACACTCTCCGCGCTCACGTCCCACCGCTCGCCCTCGACCGCCAGGCTCACGGGCGTCGCCGAACGCTCTGCGACAGTCGCGGCTATGGCGCCTGCTGCATCCGTGCGAGTCAGACCACCGACGTCGACCGGCCCGACCTGCACGCCTGCATGCACGCGGCCGCGCGTGATCGCGAGGTCCGCGACGGCCACGCCGCCGATGATGACCAGAAGCACCGCGGTGATGACGAAGCCGATGCGCACTCCGCGAGGCCACGAGGCCATCCACCCAGGCACGTGCAACGCGCGCCGTGTGTCAGCGGAGCCGTGCCGCCCTCCGCGCGTGTGATGCGCGGGTGTCTGTTCTTCCTCAGTCATCCCTGTCCCGAATCCCGAAGGCATCCCGGGGCCGCCAGGCCCCCGCTACGCACGGGTAGCAGCAAGAACGCCGCCACCCGTGACCAGCGATGATACCACGCGTGCGGCATAAGACGGCAGCATCGCGCGGGTCGACGTTCAGCCGTTGGCGATCGCCTCGCGGACGGTCTCCACGTAGCGCTGCAGCAGGGCATCGGCAGCGGATCCGTCATCGCCCTCTGCATAGACATGCACCAGCGCCTCGGTGGCGTGCGGCAGCACGAGTGCCCACCCCTTGGCGTCAGGGATCCGGACGCCCTCGATCACGTCGGCCTCGCCGATGCGTCCAAGCGCCGCCATCGAGCGCATCACCGCGCCCTTGCGGTCGAACGGGCAGAACACCGACTGCTCTCGCAGGTGGAACTCGGGAAGCCGTGCAACGACCTCGTCGAGATCCAGCCCGTGGTGATCGAGCATCCGCAGGAGCGCGCCGAAGGACATGACAGCATCGTAGCCGGCGAGGAACTCGGGGAACACGAACCCGCCCCGCCGCGAGCCCGCGAATCCGATCGCCGGGTCGAGCGCTGCTGCCGACAGCGCGCGGCGCGACGTACCCGTGCGCCGCACGAACCGCCCCGCGTCACCGGCGATTCGCTCGACCGCCGTTGATGCGGTGACCGGCACCGCGATACCGCGGCCCTCGGCGGCTGTGGTCGTGGAGTTCGCCCACAGCCATACCATTGCGTGCAGTGCGGTGTCGTTGTCGAGAATGCGACCGGACGGGGTGACGAGCGTGATGCGCTCGGCTGTGGAGTCTATGAAGACACCGATATCAGCCTGGAACATGTCCACCGAACGGGCGAGCCGATCGAGCAACGCTGAGCGCTCGCCATCGTTGACGGGTGAACGCTCGGAGTCGATATACGCGCGCAGTCCGATGACATCCACGTCCCAGTCGGCCGCGAGGGAGGGCAGCACGAACGACGCCGGGCTGAGACCCATGTCCACCACCGCCGTGCGGTGCCGCCTGACGGTCGTGCTGCCGTTGAGCGCGGCCGTGAGCCCGGTGGTGTAGTACTCGAGCGCGCGTGGCGGATACAGTATCTCCCCTATCTGATCGAAGAAAGCACGGCGGAACTCCTTGCGGAAGTAAAGCCGTTCGACCTTCTTCTCCTGCCCGGAAGACAGGTCGATACCCGCCGAGTCGTAGAAGTGGATCTCGATCGACTGCGGATCGCCGTCCGCTGCGCAGATGTGCACCCCTCCCGTCGCGCGCGTGTCGCGTGTGGTGAACCTGGTCACCGCAGGTGACGCGACACGGAGGTCGCGGACATGGCAGCCGGCGGAGTTCAGGCCTGCCGCGACCGCCCGCTTGACCATCCGGGCAGCACCGCTTGAGTCACGGCTCACGACCACGTGCGACTTGCTCGGCAACAGGCTCCCGAACGCCTGCGCCACATGCAGCGCGAGCTCAGGGGTCACATCGATGTTCACGAGCCCCGCGATGCCATCGCCACCGAAGAGCGCCCGAACGCCGCGCGACTCCCAGATCAGCGACGAACTCACCATCGCACCGGCGTCGATGCGCTTGAACGGGTAGACCTGTACGTCATTGGCGACTGCGGCTCCGTGGCCGACGACGCTCTCATCGCCGATGACGGCCCCCTGTTCCACACGTGCGCCCGCGCGGATGTCGACGCTCCGGCACAACACCGCTCCGCGGACCTGGGAGTACTTCCCAACGAAAGAGTCGCCCCACACGATCGAGTATTCGATCTGCGCGTCGTAACCGACGAGGCAGTTGTCTCCGATCACGGTGTACGGGCCTATCTTGGCGCCCGCACGCACCGTCGTATTGGCACCGATGACGACCTTCTCGGCGATCTCGGCGGTCGGATCGATGGAGGCACCCGCGCCGACCCAGACGTCGTTCTTGGTCCTGGATCCCGGAACATGGAGCATCGCCTTGCCGTCCAGGATGTCGCGATGGACATCCACATAGCCCTCCAGACTGCCGACGTCGGCCCAGTAACCGTCGACGACACAGCCGTACAGCGGGTAGCCCTTGTCCATCAGGATCGGGAACAGGTCCGACGAGAAGTCGAACGGCATGTTCTCCGGGATGAAGTCGAAGACGAGCGGCTCGACTACGTAGATGCCGGTGTTGATCGTGTCGCTGAAGACCTGTCCCCACGACGGCTTCTCCAGGAACCGCTCGATCCGACCGTCCTCATCGGTGATCACCACCCCGAACTCAAGAGGATCGGGGACACGCTTGAGTGCGATCGTGACCGCAGCTCCTTTGGCCTTGTGGAACTCGATGACCTCCGAGAGATCGATGTCGGTGAGCGCATCACCCGAGATCACCACGAACGTCTCGGTGAGCGCCTCCGCCGCGTTCTTGACCGAACCTGCGGTCCCGAGCGGCGTCTCCTCGATGGCGTAGCTGATGTCCATCCCCCACTCGTCGCCGTCACCGAAGTACGCCTCGATCACCTGCGGCATGAATGCGAGTGTGGCGACAACCTCCGTCATGCCGTGATGCTTCACGAGTCCGAGGATGTGCTGCATGACGGGTTGATTGACGATCGGGACCATGGGCTTTGGCCGTAGACTCGTGAGAGGCCGTAGGCGTGTGCCCTCTCCACCAGCCATCACCACTGCCTTCATGCCGTACCGCCTCTCAGGGACTCCAGCGCTTCACGGCGGGCACGGACCGCCCGCACCGTGTACTGCGCTGCCGCGGAAAGCGACAGGATGATGCCCACGTACACGAAGTAGATGCCTGCCGCCGCGGATGACGAGCCGAATCCCGGAAGCCATCCGGTATCGATGACGCCGAGCCCGGAGACCTTAGGCCAGCCCGCGATGAGCGAGGAGAAGCCCGCGAGCAACACAGCCGTGGTCCACTTGCCCGCACGTGTCACCGGCAGCAAGACACCGTGATGTTCAAGCAGGTATGCGCCGTAGAGGAGATAAAGGTCACGCGCAAGCAGAACGGTCGGGATCCACAGCGGCAGCACGTCGATGAGGTAGAGGCCGACCACACCCGAGGCGAGCAGCAGCCGGTCGACGAGTGGGTCCACGATCTTGCCGAACTGCGTAACGGTGTTGGTTCGCCGGGCGATCTGACCGTCGATCCAGTCCGTGGACGCGGCGACCGCGTAGATGATGAACGCGACGAGACGTCCCCGCTCGTTCTGCGCGTCGACGAGTGCCGTGAAGAAGAAGGGCACAAGGATGAGACGCAGGATCGTGATCAGATTCGCTACCGAGTAGACCGTGTGGTGCACGACCTGTTCGTGAACGGGTGTTTCGTGTTCGTCTACCACCAGTCTTTCCTCCTGAAGAAGAGAACCATCCAGACGGCGATCAGCGTCATCGCGGCGATGATGAGCCCGAACGACCATGAAGCCGCAGCCGGAGGCCACATGCCGTCCAAGACGTTCATCCCGTATATCCCCGAGATCAGGGTGAGCGGCATGAAGATCGTGGCGACCACCGTCAGCTGCTTCATGATCCCGTTCATTCGGTTGCTCTGCACCGACAGGAACAGGTCCATCGTCCCGTTGGCGACCTCCCGATACGTGTCGATCGTGTCCCCGAGCCGCGCGAGGTGGTCGCCGACATCGTCGAAGTACATGTACGCCTCCGGCTCGACGAACGCTTCAAGCCGTGCAAGACCTCTCACGGCCTCGCGCTCGGGGTTCACGATCCGGTGGAGCGCCACGAGCGCTCGCCTGGCTGCATAGAGCCGCTGCAGGTACTCCGGACGGGCATCGGCGAGCACCAGGTCCTCAATCTCCTCGAGCTCATCGGAGAGCGACTCCACCAACGGGAAGACCTCGTCGACTGCAGCGTCGAGGATGGCATGTGCCGTCCACTCGACCCCTCGCCGGAGCATGGTGTCCGCGTGTTCGATGACACGCGACAACGCGGGCACGTCCGAGCTATGCACGGTCACCAGGTGTTCCTCGGTGAGGAACATGTCGATCTCGTGCGTCACGACCCCGTCGCCGGTGATCATCTGCGGGAGCAGCCAGATCACGAAACTCAGGTCGTGATAGATGTCGAGCTTGGGGCGCTGCGGGAAGTGCAGGCAATCCTCTACCGCGAGCGGCGGCAACGGCACGCGAGCACTGACCGCCGCAAGAGCGCGCTCATCGGGATCGGCCACGTCGATCCATACGGGTCCGCTGACCCCGGCGGGCAGCGCATCCAGGCTGTCCGAACGTACGACGCCATCGGCGATCCACCGGGCAGTGATACGCGCCGACATCGGGGGCCCCCTCCTCGCGTTCGGACACGATAAGGATAGCAGAGCGGGTACTACCGGCACGCCCGTCCGGCGATGTCGCATGCGCGCCGGGCTGAGGCGCTACTCTCCCAGCGCGGCCTGACCGAGCCGCTTGGCCGCAAGGAACTCGTCGTAGGTGGCGGTGAACGTCTGGGAGCCGTCTGCCCCTGTCAGAACGTAATAGAGGTAGTTGGTCTCGGCCGGCTGTGCGGCGGCCTGCAGCGCGCGCAGTCCGGGATTGCTGATCGGTCCGACCGGAAGCCCGTCGTTGAGATAGGTGTTGTACGGCGTCTCCTGCTCGAGATCCTTGTTGGTGAGCGAGGTGGTGCCGTCGGGCATGGTGTACATCACCGTCGCGCACAGCTGCAACCTCATCGGTCTGGCAAGCCGGTTGTAGATGACCGATGACACCAGCGGAAACTCCTCTGGGAGCTGTGCCTCGCGCTCGAGGATCGATGCGATCGTGATGACATCGACCAGGTCAAGGTCGTGGGACTCGGCGTAGCTCAAGTCGAGGGTCGCAACCTGCGTGTCGAGGTGGTCGAGCATCATCTCGACGATCTCGTGGGGGGGCGTGCCCACTTCGATGGAGTAGGTCGCCGGGAACAGGAACCCCTCGAGAGAGTCTCCGTACGCCCCCTCCAGGTACGGATGCCCGGCAACGAACTCCGGGGCTCCAGCGGTACACAGACGCATGATCTCCTCGGCGTCCACTCCTGCCCGTGCCGCCAGCCGGGCGGCTACCTGCTCGGCTGTGAAGCCCTCGGGGATGGTGACGTCCACGTATTCCGCCGACGGACCTATGAGCATGAGGTCGATGACATCCTCGTACGCCATGCCGGTGGCCAGATCGTACTCGCCTGCCCGGAGCTTGCCGTCCACGCCCATCTCCCTCACCCGGAAACGGAACGCCAGAGCGCTCTCGATCACGTTAAGATCGGCAAGTTGGCGAGCGATGGCCGCCGTGGTGCTGCCGGACTCGATCACCGTATGGACGGGCACACCGGGCGTCGCTTGGGCACGTGCAGCCGGCTCGTGCCCAAGCAGCTGAAAGATGCTGTAGCCGACGACACCGACTGCGACCACGAGCGCGAGACCGGAGATCACGATCACGGGGAGCCGATGGTTCGTGCGCGGTGGTCGTGCGCGGCCCGGACGGGGCGCCCTGGCCGTGTCCTGTCGAGCAGTCTGCGACCGCCGGGCCCTGGCCCGGGGAGCCGCCGCGCGATCGGTGCCTGAGGAGGACGTGGGCGCGGTGGCAGACGCGGTCCCGCGCGAACCGCGCGCACTCCGCCTGGCGCTGCGGCGGCGCTCGGAGCGGCGGCGCTCGGAAGCGCGCGCCCTATCGTCGATCCTGGAGTCGGACTCCCGGTCTACCACTCGACCTCCCGGCTCATGACGCAAGAAGCCCCGGACCCATGGGTCCGAGACCCCCGTACCGTGCCGACCACCCGGACCACGATCGGCCAGAGCGGCAACGACTGTCACTCTGCGCAGTATACGGGCGTGCCGAGTACAGTGTCCAACGCCCGCACGCGCGGTCTGTCGTGTAAGGTTGTGCCTCGAAACCGAGGCACCCTACGTCTGGAATGAGGTCCGACGCGTGGCACACCTGCTCGGCTGCGACGATGTCCATATCGAGTACCCGTCCCGGCGGTTGTTCAGCGCGCTGTCCCTCGGCATCGACGAAGGCGACCGCATCGGCATCGTCGGTGGGAACGGAGACGGGAAGTCCACGCTCCTCTCACTGCTGGCCGGCAGCATCGATCCGGACAGCGGCCGTGTCATCCGGCGTGGCGGGACGACCGTCAACATGCTCGCCCAGGCCGACACCCTCGACCCTGCCTCCACAGTGCGTCAGTGCATCGTCGGCGACATGCCCGAGCACCAGTGGGCATCCGATGCGCGCATCCGCGACATCATCGGCCACCTCGTCGGCGACATCTCCTGGGATGGCGTCATCGGCGAACTTTCCGGCGGACAGCGACGGCGGGTGGACCTCGCCCGCGTACTGATCGACGACAGCGACGTACTGATGCTCGACGAGCCCACCAACCACCTCGACGTGACCGCGATCGACTGGCTCGCACGACACCTCCAGGCGCGCTGGCCCAAGCGCGCTGGAGCGCTTCTGGTGGTCACGCACGACCGCTGGTTCCTCGACGAGGTGTGCACCTCCATGTGGGAGGTGCACGACGGCGTCGTCGACCGCTTCGAGGGCGGGTACTCGGCGTACGTCTTCCAGCGCGTGGAGCGTGCGGCGGTCACCGAGCGTGCCGAGCACAAGCGGCGCAACCTGATGCGCAAGGAGCTCGCGTGGCTTGCGCGCGGACCGCAGGCCCGCTCCACCAAGCCGAAGTTCCGGGTGGATGCGGCAGAGTCTCTCATCGCCGACGAGCCGCCGCTGCGCAATGTGCTCGAACTGCGCCAGACCGCCATGACCCGTCTTGGCAAGCAAGTCATCGACCTCGAGGCCGTGACCGTGCGCTTTGGTGAAACGACCGTAATCGATAGGCTCACGTGGCACATAGGCGCGGGCGACCGTATCGGCATCCTCGGTGAGAACGGCTCCGGCAAGACCACGCTCCTGCGACTGCTGCAGGGCGCGCTCCAGCCGACATCCGGGACGGTGCGGATAGGCTCGACGGTGCAGACCGCGGTGCTCTCGCAGCATCTCGAGGAGCTTGAAGCGCTGGCCGGTGAGCGCGTCCGTGATGTACTGGCACGCTACAAGACACGGTATGAGTTCGAGGGCCGCGAACTCACGCCCGCGCAGTTGCTCGAACGTCTCGGTTTCGAATCCGCACACCTCCCCGCGTACGTCTCCACACTCTCCGGCGGTCAGAAGCGCCGGCTCCAGCTCATGCTCATCCTGCTCGATCGACCCAACGTACTCATCCTCGATGAGCCGGACAACGACCTCGACACCGACATGCTGGCCGTGATGGAGAGCCTGTTCGACACGTGGCCCGGTACGCTCCTGCTTGTCACCCACGACCGCCATCTCATGGAGCGCGTCACCGACGACCAGTTCGCGGTGTTCGACGGGAAGGTGCGCCACCTGCCGGGTGGTGTGGACGAGTACCTGCGGCTCGTCGCCCGACGCGCGAGCGAGCCCAGCGATGTCATGCCCGGGGGCGCAGGGCGCACCGCCGGCGTGTCCGAGCGATCACTGCCCAGGGCCGAAGAGTACCGTCTCAAGAAGGATCTCGCGTCCTCGGAGCGGAGATTGCGGACGCTCGAGGCGAAGGCGGAGACGATCCGTGCCGAACTCCACGATGCCGACTCCGCAGACTACGCGGCCCTCATGGCGATACAGGAGCGGCTCGACGAGACACGCAGAGAGATCGCATCGCTCGAAGACGAATGGCTGCGGATCTCGGAGCTGCTCGGGTAGCGCCTATCCGGTCTCCACGGTGCCGGCGCGTCTGGCGAACCCGCCGGGCATCCCGAGTGCCCATGCGAACCACCGCGACCGCCCTGCAAGCATCACGAACGCGTTGCAGAGCACGACGACCGCCACGGTGACCGCCAGCGTGAACCACGGCTGCGCCCACAGCGCCGTGGTACCCGTCCGATCCAGGACCTGGACGACCGCCCAGATGGCCACCGGGTGGATCAGGTAGACGCCGAGAGCAGCGGCGCCGAGTCCGCGGCTGGCGGATGCGAGCCGGGGAGCTTTCCGCCCGAGCACGTCGAGCATGCAGACCAGCCCCACGAGTGCGAGGCCGAGGTACGTGAACTCGTTGATCCGCTGGAGCCAGACCTGCTGGACCCACAGCGGTCCCCGGTCGTACCACCGGCCGAACATCCCGAGGGCGAGCAGGACGGGCCAGGCCCTGTCGAAGAACCGGGCGTACCTGACCCGCACGGCGCCGAAGAGTCCCCCCACCGCCGCTGACGGAAGCAACCACATCGTGGTGACGAAGAGCCGGTAGAGCGTCACTCCGTGCCCCGCCTCCGGTGCCGGCACCACGATAGTGGCGAACAGCCCGATCGAGTAGAGCACCGCGAACGTGACCCACGGCCACGCACGGAAGAGCCGGGATATCACCGGCGACAGCGCGTAGAAGATGAGCACGATCGGCAGGAAGTACATGTGGAACGACGCCCGCCCCAGTACGAGCAGGCGCACCACGTCCAGGAGGTAGTCGCCGAGCGGCATGGCGGGACGCAGGTCGGTGGGAGTGTAGTAGCCGAACCAGAGGTAGAAAGCCGACCACACGAGGTAGGGATACAGCACTACCGATGCGCGACGCCTGAAGAACGAGATCAGCTCCTCGCGGGACGTGATCGGCCGGTAGTTCCAGACGAGCACTCCGGTGAGGAACGAGAATGCCGGGGTAGCGAACCAGATGAAGGTGTAGGTCGTGTAGACCCACCGCGCCATTCCCGTCGCGTCGCCGCGCGCCCAGGCACCGGCCGCCAGGACATGGATTCCCACGACAGCGACCGCTGCGAGCGCCCGCAGCAGGTCGAATCCCGCGACCCTCCCACCGGATGATGGCGCTGGCGTGCCGGCGGCGGGCGACGACTCCACTCCAGAAGGTGGCGCGAGCGGCATCTGTCTCCTCAGGACGTACCCGGACGGGCGTTGGCATCATAACGTGCAGCTAGGATACTCTCACAATGTTGGATGTGATCCCGGAGTGTCTCCCGCTCCGACGTGCCCGCCTCGCCGGAAAGGTCGTCCCGTGAAAAGCAACCTTACCAGCCTCCTCGTCACCCCGTTCGTGCTCCTGATCGGAGCCGGCGTCGCATGGGCCGGTTCCCAGGGCGGTGCCACCGTAGGCACCATCCCCGTCTTCGCCCTGGTGGTAGGGCTCATGTTCCTTATCCAGATCGTCGCGTTCATCCCCGCCTTCCTCACCCAGAGCGAGCGGTTCTACGACCTCACGGGCAGCCTCACGTACATCTCGATGACGCTGCTCACGGCGACGCTCTCCGCTCCTCTCGATACGCGCACGATGCTGCTTGCAGGTCTGGTGATCGTCTGGGCAGCACGCCTTGGCACCTTCCTCTTCCGCAGGGTCCGTAAGGCCGGCAAGGACGGCCGCTTCGACGATCTCAAGCCGTCGTTCGTACGCTTTCTGAACGTATGGACGATCCAGGGGCTGTGGCTGACGCTGACCGCTGGAGCGGCGCTTGCGGCGATCACCTCCACGAACCGCGTGGAGGTCGACGGGTTCCTCGTGGCGGGCGTGCTTGTGTGGCTGTTCGGATTCACGATCGAAGCCATCGCCGACCTGCAGAAGAGCCGCTTCCGTGCCGAACCGGCCAACAAGGGCCGCTTCATCCACACCGGCCTGTGGTCGTGGTCTCGTCACCCCAACTACTTCGGCGAGATCACTTTGTGGCTCGGCGTGGCGCTCATCGCGGCTCCCGCCCTGCAGGGGTGGCAACTCCTCACGCTCATCTCCCCCGTTTTCGTGTTCTTGCTGATCACTCAGGTGAGCGGCGTGCCGTTGCTCGAGAAGTCCGCCGATAAGACCTGGGGCGGTCAGGACGACTACGAGGCGTACAAGGCACGCACATCGGTGCTCGTGCCACTGCCGCCCAAAGAGTAGCGAGGCGCCAATCGGTGGTGGCGGGACGCAGCAGGGATCGTCATACCCCGTCCCGTCCTCTCCACCATCCGCAGCCCGTGTTTGCCTCGCCCGTACCGCGAGGCGATGACGAAGTCGCTCCGGCCATGATGAGCGCTCAACGAGAACGAGGCGCCCCGGAGGGTGCCTCGTCTCAAGTGCTGGTCGGGCTGACAGGATTTGAACCTGCGACCCCTTGACCCCCAGTCAAGTGCGCTACCAAGCTGCGCCACAGCCCGTTCTTGCCGCCCTCGGGCAGCGAAGCATCATATTACGTGTCACACGCCGCCGCTTCAAGCACCAGATTCGAGCCTGCGGCGGCTACCGGGCCATCCGCAGCAAGGTCTGGTAGGGATTGATGGCAGACGGATCGTGGATCTCGAAGTGGAGGTGCGGCGCGTTCGCGCTCGCGTTTCCGGTGCTACCCACCGTGCCGATCACGTCACCAGCGCGCACCTCGCCGCTCGCCACGAGCACCTCGTCCAGGTGTGCGTAGTAATAGCGCACACCGTCCGTGGCCTCCAACCAGATCGTCAGGCCGCCGAGGCTGCTCGACTTGGACGTCACGACGCCGTCCTTGACCGCCACCAACGGCGTGCCGGTCGCTGCCATGATGTCCGTACCCTTGTGCCTGCGGCCTCCGCTGCGCGGCGCGCCCCAGCTGTCTACGAAGGAGTTCTCCCCCGCCACCGGGAACAGTCCGTACTCGGCGATCCTCAGAGCGCGCTCGCGCTCGGCCTGGGCGGCTTCCGATGCCCAGAGAGCGGAGGAAGCGGCCTGCGCGGCACGCGACACCTCCAGCAACTCCCCTGACAACGCACGCTGCTCGTCAGCGAGAGCCATCACCTCTGTCGAGATCGCGGCTCGAAGCGCCAGGTCCTCGGTCGCGGAGAGCCGGGCACGCGAGGCCGACAGCCGTGCCTCGGTCCACGCAACAGCACGCTTGAGCCGTGTCTCGGCGATCGCGGTGTGGGTGACCTCGGCGGTGAGGTCCTGAAGGGATCGGCTGGCGCCGACGGACTCGTGAGGAACACGGACGGCCGCAACAGCGGTTGCGGGCAGCGCCAGTGCCGTAAGTGCGCATACAAGCGCGATAAGCGGTCGGATCGATGGGTTCGTTCGTTCGATACTCATACGCCTCCTGCGTGCGGGGACAGGTCGTCGCGGCCGGCAGGGTGCGCCGGGCGCAGACGCCAAAGGTACGCAAGTGTGGTGCCAGAACCGAGAAAAGAGTCCTACGGGCGCCCGAACACACAGGGAATCCACAACCTCAGGCAGGGTCTCCCGGGGGCGTGCGGCGAGAGAACAACCGCCCGACGGCGCGCACGATGCGGTACGTCGCGTACCCGATCGCGACTCCCGCGGTATTGAGCAGAACGTCGTCGATATCGACCGAACGTGTCATCCCGGTCATGTCGAAGAACCGCTTCGCGAACTGCAGGACCTCGATGGACACGGAGATGCCGAGCCCGGCACCGATGACGCGCCCCCATCTGTCGAGTTTGCGCCACGCCAGCGGGCCGAGCGCACCGAGCGGCACGAGCAGCAGCAAGTTGCCAAGCAGGTTCTGCCACGCCACATGTCCGAGGTCGCTCGTCAGGTAGAGCTCGATGGTCTCGCCGGGGACGAGGTTCACCGAGTTCCGCCAGTAGGGATCGAGACCGGCGCCTGACCCGAGCGGGCCTGGCAGGAACGGCAGGAGCGTCATGGATACGACCCACGAACCGTACACGACGCCGAAGACGCGCGATGCGATCGTGCGGCGCCGCGCTCCTGTCAGCCATCCGTGCACGACAAGGATCGCGCCCAGCCCGAATGCGACGAGGAACGCAGCGAAGTCGTCGATGTAAATCCCGGGTCCGGTCACGCGGTGTGCCCACCCGCCAGCAACCGACTGAGGCGGTCGCAGATCTCGCGAGCGATCGTACGCTTCAGGAGAACGCCTGAGGATTCGACGCCCGCGCGTGTCACGAAGAGCACGCTGTTGGCTTCCGTCCCGAACCCGAGCGCCGGGTCGCTCACATCGTTGGCGACCACCATGTGACAGCGTTTGGCCTCGAGCTTCTCACGCGCGTGTCGCTCGACCTCGGACGTCTCGGCGGCGAAACCGATGCGCACACCACCGAGGTCGCGCTCTCCCAGCTCGGCGAGGATATCCGGATTGCGCACGAGGGTGATCGCCTCGGGTATCGAGTCCTTCTTGATCTTGCCCGACACTGTCTCCGCGGGACGGAAGTCGGCCACCGCCGCCGAGGCGACGACCGCATCGGCCTCACCCACACGCGCCATCACAGCCGCATGCATCTCGAGCGCCGTCTGAATCCGCACGACCTCGACTTCGAACGGATCGGCCAGGTGCGTGGGCCCGGTCACGAGCGTGACGCGCGCTCCACGCCGCGCGGCCTCCGCGGCGATCGCGAACCCGGTCTTGCCCGAGGAGCGGTTGCCGATGTAGCGAACGGGGTCTATCGGCTCCTGCGTGCCGCCAGCGGTCACGAGCACGGTGCGCCCCGCGAGGTCGCGCGCGCGCTCGGCCTCGACGGTCACGGCGGCAGCGATCTCCTCCACCGGCGCGAGGCGACCTTCGCCAATGTCACCGCAGGCAAGCTCACCTGCTGCCGGCTCGACGAAGACCACTCCACGGGCGTGGAGCGCCGCGACGTTGGACTGCGTGACCTCATCACGCCACATGTGCACGTTCATGGCGGGAGCGATGACGATCGGCGCCTCCGTGGCCAGTACGCTCGTGGTGAGCAGGTCATCCGCACGGCCGTGCGCGATCTTGGCGATCACATTGGCGGTGCACGGCGCTATTACGCAGACGTCGGCCTCATCGGCAAGCGAGATGTGGTGCACCGGCGCCGAGGGGTCGTCCTCCCACAGAGAGACCGCGACCGGCTCGTTGGTGAGCGTGCGGAACGTGAGCGGCGTGACGAACTCGGTGGCGGCTTCGGTCATGACGACCTTCACGCGGTAGCCACGCTTGATGAGCGCGCGCACGAGCTCGCACGACTTGTATGCGGCGATCCCGCCGGTCACCCCCACGAGCACCGTGACTCTCTCAGAGTGGTTCATGCCGCACTCCTTTCGGCCACACCATATGCGATACTCGCCCGGAGGGGCGGTCCGCTCATCACGTCCCAGGTCCCCAAAGGCGCGCACCGCGCGCGCCGGGCAGGGGTACAAAGGATACCGTACCCGCATCCATCTTGAAGGAGGCGTTCGGAGTGCCACTTCCCCCCAAGGGTAGCGAGCTGCGTATCAAGATCGGCGGTGCAGCGGGGCTCGGCATCAAAGCGGCCGGCCAGACGCTCGCACGGTCGTTCGTCGAAGCGGGCCTGGAGGTCTTCGATCTGAGCGAGTACCCGTCGCTCATCCGAGGCGGTCACAACACCTATACCCTCAGGGTCAGCCCGAGGCCTATATCGAGCCACGTCGAGACCGTGGATGTGCTGATCGCCCTCGACCGGGAGACGGTCGATGCTCACCTCGATGAGGTGATCGACGGCGGCGCGGTCATCTTCGATCCCGATGTCACCTCAACCGAGGGCTGGCTGCCCAGCAGACGCGTCCGGCCGGTTCCCGTGCCGCTCTCCAAGTTCGCGAAGGAAGCCGGCGGCCCCATCATGGCCAACACGGTGGCGCTCGGCGCCACACTCGCTCTCGTGCACTTCCCGCTCATGTTCCTGGTGGACTCGCTCCGCGAGCAGTTCGCCCACAAGAAGCCCGAGATCGCCGAACAGAACGCGTCGGCAGCGTCGGTGGGCTACGGCTACATCACCAAGCTCGCGGGCGACTTCTGGATGGGCGTGGAGCCGATACCGGGACAGCCCAAGCGGCTCCTCGTCGACGGCAACGAGGCGGTTGGGCTGGGAGCGCTGGCGGCCGGGATCGGCTTCTACGCCGCGTACCCGATGACCCCGGCCTCCTCGATCCTGCACTTCATGGCCGCGCACGAGCGCGACGCCGGCGTGGTGGTCAAGCACACCGAGGACGAGATCGCCGCGATGAACATGGTCGTAGGCGCTGCGTTCACCGGTACGCGCGCGATGTGCGCGAGCGCCGGCGGCGGTTTCGCCCTCATGGTCGAGGCCTTCGGCATGGCAGGAGTGAGCGAGAGCGCCGTGGTCGTGGGCGTGCTCACCCGCCCGGGCCCCGCGACCGGACTGCCCACCTGGACCGAGCAGAGTGACCTGCGCTACGTGATCCACGCCGCGCAGGGCGAGTTCCCGCGCGTGGTACTCGCGCCCGGCGACCGCACCGACGCATTCGAGCTCACCTGGAAGGCGTTCAACCTCGCCGACCAGCTCCAGACGCCGGTGATCATCCTCGGCGACAGCTACCTCTCGGACAACCGGCAGTCAGTGCCGGCCTTCGACCTCGACGCAGTCACGATCGACCGCGGCAAGCTCGTGGCAGAAGGCGATGTGGCCGACCATCCCGAGGCGCTCGGCGATGGCGGCAGCTACCTGCGCTACAAGGTGACCGAGGACGGCGTCTCGCTCCGGGTGCTGCCCGGCGTCAAGGGCGCCCAGCAACTCGGCAACTCCTACGAGCACGACGAGTACGGCTACGGTCAGCGCGGCGAGGCCGCAGAGGTGCGGATCGCGCAGAACGAGAAGCGGATGCGCAAGCTCGATCTCGCGCGCACGCTCGTGCCGACGCCCGCGGCCTTTGGCGTGACCCCCGCCGAGGCCGACGTGGCGGTACTGTTCTTCGGCACCACCAAGGGTCCGGTGCTCGAGGCGATGCGCTGGCTTGAGCCGGACGGCGTGAAGGTGGCCGCGATGCAGGTGGTGACCGTATGGCCCTTCCCCGCCGACGAGGTGCGTGCGTTCATCGGCGCGGCCAGGCGCACCATCATCATCGAGGGCAACATCACGGGGCAGCTGCGCGGCTTGGTGCGCGAGCAGTGCCTCGTGGACGTGGATGACGAACTCCACCGCTACGACGGCCGTCCGTTCTCACCCGAGATGATCTACGCGAAGCTCACGGAGGTGGCGCACGATGCCTAAGGTCGCCGATATCGAACGCGCGCTCGAACCCACGTGGTGCCCAGGCTGCGGCAACCACATGATGTGGAAGGCCTTGAAGGAGGTCCTCGAGGAGTCCGGCATGGACTTCGAGGACTACGCGATGGTGTGGGGCATCGGCTGCCATGGCAACGGCGCCGACTTCTACCGCTCCCAGGGGTTCCACGGCCTGCACGGCCGCGCACTGCCGCTCGCCACGGGCATCGCGCTTACCAACCCAGACCTCAAGGTCATCGTGAACATGGGTGATGGCGATGGCTACGGCATCGGCGGCAATCACTTCATCCACTCGGTCCGTCGCAACATCGACATGGTCGCGATCTACCACAACAACCAGATCTACGGCCTCACCACCGGCCAGGCGTCCCCCACATCTGACCAGTTCATGCAGACGCCGAGCACGCCGGGCGGCGTGGTGGAGGAGCCGGTGAACCCGGTGGGCGTAGCGATCGCGCAGGGTGCAACGTTCGTGGCGCGCGGATTCGCGGGCGATACCGAGCACCTGAAGTCACTCTACCGCCAGGCGCTCGATCACCACGGTTTCTCGCTCGTGGACGTCTATCAGCCGTGCGTGACCTGGAACAAGGTCAACACCTTCAAGTGGTTCCGCGACCGTGTCTACAAGCTCGAGGAGCTCGAAGACTACGACCCCACGAGCCGCACTATGGCCTTTGAGAAATCGATGTCGACGTTCCACGAGCTCACGTGCGCGCCGGACGAGTGCAAGATCCCCATCGGTGTGTTCTACCGCGAGGCGGAGTCGTTCACCTATCAGGACGGCCTGCCCCAGCTCGACCGTCCGATGTGGAAGCATGCCGAGGCGCCGAGGGACATCTCGAAGATCCTCGAGGCGTACTAGCACGAAGGAGCGCAGGGCACGGGAAGACCCGAGCAGGGTCTCCCCGTGCCCTGCGATTCGCCTGCGACTACAGCATCATCTCCCACCAGTCCTCGAGACGCGCTCCGTGGTGTCCGCGGATCAGCACGATGTGGTTGCCGAGCGGCGCGTGCAGAAGCTCGCTCACATCACCTGTGGTGAGTTCGATGTCCACCTGCGTGCGACACAGGTTCTCCGCATCCCCGCGGGAGACGATCTCCCCTTCGGCAAGCCAGAGCGCCTCCATCGCGGCACCCCCGAGCCGAAGCAACGTGACCGGACCGAGCGGCATGTCGCCCTGGATGCCCACACCCTGTCCAGACTCGAAGTGCGAGCGCAAACGGTAGCGCTCCACCATCCCTCGCGGCACGGTGCAGTGGGCGAGCTTCAGTGTGTTGCCCGCCTCATCGATCTCGGACGGATTGGCCATCCATGGTAGCTCTCCGGTGAGCAGGTTCGCCCATAGCATGCCGATCGTGCTCACGAGGTCGCCCTCGCAGCCGGCGATCACGCCAGCGTCGGTAAGCGCTGAAAGCGCATAGCAGCCGGTGGTCTCACGCGAGACGAGCAGATCGAAGCAGCGCAGCGAGACAGCGTCCAGGTCGTGCGCCTGGACGATCGCCTCCATCGCCGAGGTCACCCGGGCCACGTCCGCGAGGTCGGCCGACGTCGGCTCGGCACACCCGGTCGACTCACCGGTAAGCGCTGCGACACCGGCCTGGACTGCCTCATCGGCGACCGCGTCGATGGCGGCCTCCAACTCGTCCATGCCGATACGGACCACCATCGGCCCCCACGTCTCTCGGACCACTCCGGCCGCCGGTGAGCTGGCCACCAGCCAGTCGGACGGCTCCCCCACCAGTCCGATACGGGTGTCGAGCAGCCGCATCCGAACGGCGACGTCGGCTATGGCGGCATCAAGGCGCCCGAGACCGGCTTCATCTTCCGGGCCGCGGACGAACACGATGCGGCCCGGCGAATCGTCCTGCTGTAGGCGTGCCAGAACCTCGAGCGAGGCCGGCAACGAGTTGTTCCCGGGATGGGCCACCAGCACCACGGGCTCGCCCGGTTGAAGCGCCGCGCGCGCGGACTGGAGGTCCAGCAGCGTACGTTCGGTACCGCCCGTGGCCATCACGTAGACGAGCGGAGCGGTCTCGTCGAACCGGGTGGGATCGAGTCGCTCGCCGCCGCGTGCGGATAGCGTCTCCATCAACGGCGCGATGACGCTCTCGTTCTGTCCGGCGCCACCGAATGGCGGAATGACGGGGATGTACCCGAATCGCATGGCCAGCACCTCCTGGGTCGGTTGCCGATATACCCAAGATACACTCCAGCATGCGTGTTCATAAGCTATTCTCTGCACCATGCCTGTCCACGCCACCGGAGCCGCCGTGAAGCACGCACGTGCGATACTCGCACTCCTCCTCGCAACCGCCACGGGTTGCTCCGTGGCCCTGCCCGATGGCGTGATCTATCCGTCCATCACGCCGGATGCCGCCGTCACGGACCAGCGCACGGTGGATGTCTCGTTCACCTTCGAGGGCCAACCGGTGACGTTCTCACTCGCCGTCGATGGCGCACTGTACGCGGGTGCGTCAGCGGCCGACAAGCAGGTGATCCGCTTCGGCAACGCCCGCGCCAACGACTGGATCGAGGACTACTTCCCTGCCTTCGTCACCGAAGAGCATCAGGTGCCCTTCTATGACGCGCTCATCGCCGCCTTCAGGACCGTCCGCGACCAGAGAGGCCTGGATCCTGACCGCTATGCCGAGCTGATGACCGCCTACGTGCAGTCCATCACCTACCGTATCGACCCTGAGGACCTCTCTCCGAAGTTCCCCGTCGAGACCTTCGTGGAGAGTGCCGGCGACTGTGACGACAAGACACTCCTGCTCGCGGCACTCCTGTCCCGCGAGGGCTACGACGTCGCCGTGCTCATGTTCGAGCCAGAACAGCACGTGGCGCTGGGTATCCGCTCACAGGACCTGCAGTACCGGGACACGGGGTACGCCTTCGTCGAGACCACCGTTCCCGGATATGTGGGGCAGGTTCCCCAAAGTCTCGAAGGCGGCGTCGTGCTCGAAAGCGTCCCACGCGTGTTCGCCATCGACGGCGGACAGACGGCGTACGGCGCTGGCGGTCAGGTGGCCGCGATCCTCGAGGCACGAGCACGTGCGGTGGCCGAGGCCGCGCAGCTGGCAACCGACATCACCGCCGCCGACCGCGCTCTCGCCTCGCTGGAAGCCCGTGTCAACGCGACCCGCGTCGAGCTCGACGCGCTCAGGTCTGCGGGACGCATCGCCGAGTACAACTCACGCGTGGACGCCTACAACGCGCTGATCGCCGAGTACAACCGCGAGCTCGAGGTGCGCAACGAGCTCGCTACCCGGCACAACACGCTGGCGGCTATCGACCGCACCGTCGCCGCCGGGACTGCCGACCGGCGTGGCACCTACGCCGCGATCGCATCGTTCTGACGCTCCTTCATACGCTGTTCACATCATCTTCGAGACAGGTTCATCACGGCCACGCAATACTCTGTCCGAAACGCAGCAGCGACACCGCCCGCCCTCACGACGACCGGAGAACCGATGGCTGCCGAGAAGGCCCCCCTCCACCCCCGTAGATCCGCACGGACCGTCAGGTGGTCCATCCTGGCGGCAGTACTAGCTGTCATCACCACTCTCGGCATCCTTCATCAGACAGGTGGTCTGGTCAAGCCGGTCGGCGTGGACGCACTCTGCCCCTTCGGCGGGCTGGAGACTCTCGGTTCGCTCCTGGGAGGCGGCGGGCTCATCAGGCGTATCGCGCTCTCCAGCGTCTTGCTGCTGGTCGCCGCTGTGGTGACCGCACTCGTCTTCAGGCGCGCCTTCTGCGGGCGTATCTGTCCACTCGGCTACCTGCAGGAGCTCTTTGGAGGGCTCGGCAAGCGCATGCTCGGCCGCCGCTTCACGATGCCGACGAACCTCGATCGCCCGGCGCGGTATCTCAAGTACCTCGTGCTCGCCCTCGTCCTCTACTTTACGTGGAGGACCGGTGAGCTCGTCATCCGATCCTACGATCCGTGGGTCGCATACAACCACCTCACGTCTCCCGAGCTCTTCACTGAGAATGCCGCCGCATTCGCGGTCCTCGTGGCCGTACTGATCGGCTCGCTGTTCTTCGACCGCTTCTACTGCAAGTACGCGTGTCCGATGGGGGCCTTCCTCGGCCTCATCTCGAGGTTCAGCGTATTCAAGATCCGGCGCGACGAGGAGGCCTGCATCGACTGCGGCCTGTGCGATCGTGCCTGCCCGGTGAACGTCCACGTCTCGACGGCAACCACGGTCACGAGCCCTGAGTGCATCGACTGTGGTGAGTGCGTGGCGGCCTGCCCCGCGCAGGGCGCGCTCGGCACACGTACGAGCTCCGGCCACACCCTCGGTCCCGTGCAGGCCGCGGTCTTCTCGGTCTCTCTCTTCGCCGTACTCGTTCTCCTCGCTTCGGCCGCCGGACTCTTCGAGTGGACGGTGCCCACACTCACCCAGAGCGTGCGGGAGTCCGGCACCGCAGCATTCGATACGGCGCTCATCAAGGGCAGCACGAGTCTCTCCGACGTAGCGGACGCTGCGGGCATCGCGCCCGACGTATTCACACGCGTCTACGGCGTGCCCGAGTCCGAGCAAGACAAGGCGCTCAAGGACCTCAAGGACCCGTACGGCTGCTCGCCCGGTGAGATCCGTGCGTTCGTCGTTGCGTATCGCGCCGACCCCACCGTGGCGGAGACCTGGGTGCCGGGCGCACTGCACGAAGACGGCGAAGAGGCGCACTGACGTCAGACCACACGGGTATCATCACAGTGTCCCCGAACCGTGGAGGTCTCATGACGCATGTCCTCATGGTGATCGCACCCGAGGTGTTCCGCGATGAAGAGTACGCCGTCCCCAAAGACATCCTCGAGGATCGAGGTGCCCGGGTGACGACCGCCAGCACACGCGCCGGCACCTGCCGTGGCAAGCTCGGTATGACCGCCGAGGCAGAACTCGCCGTGGCCGATGCCAATGCAGCGGACTACGACGCCGTGATCTTCGTCGGAGGAGGCGGTGCCCAGGTCTTCTTCGATGACCCGGCAGCGCATGCGCTTGCGCGAGCCGCCGCCAAGCGTGACCTGGTGCTCGCCGCCATCTGCATCGCACCATCGGTCCTCGCCCACGCCGGACTTCTGGACGGCGTTGCCGCGACCGCGTTTCCCACCCAGCGTGACGACCTCACCGCCCACGGTGCGCTCTGGTCAGTAAGACCGGTCGAGGTCGACGGCCTTGTGGTCACCGCCAACGGGCCCGATGCCGCCCTCGGCTTCGGGCTCGCGATAGGTGATCTGCTCGGGTTACCCTGAGATGGAACCAAAGGACGACGAGAGGAGCGCGACATGCAGCTCAAGATCTACCGTTGCCGCATCTGTGGTGAGGTCTACCTCGGCTACGATGCCCCGGAGACCTGCCCGTTCTGCGGCGCACACGTGGAGTTCCTCGAGGCTCCTGAGAAGTACCCCGCCGACATCAATGACCTACAACTCACCGAGACCGAGCGTGCCGACCTCGAGGCCTCCATCGAGCTCGAGACCGGCAACTGCCGCTTCTATCTGGGCATGGCTCAGCGCAAGGACAACGAGGTGCTGCGAGCCACCTACAAGCGGCTCGCCAAGGTCGAGGGCGAGCACTGTGAGGTCTTCTGCAAGCTCCTCAAGGTCGATGAGCCAGACGACCTCATGACCCCCGGTGAGACGACCGGGTCGTGGGCCAGCGATATCGAGGATTCTCTGCGGCGCGAGAACCGCGCATCGGACCTCTACAAGACGTTCGCGGCACGCGCCACCAACGAGCGCCTGAAAGAGGTCTGGAACGCCGTCTCCAACGTCGAGGCCGATCACATCACCCTCGACGAGCTCGCCAAGACGTACCTGTAGCGGTCGCACGACCGTACCTCCGGGGGATTCCCCTCGGCTCTGACCTCGGAAAGCCGCCTCGCCTGAGGCGGCTTTCCTGTGGAATGACAGCCTCCGGGGTACTCCTGAGGCGTACTGTCGAGCGGTCGTTGACCCGCTACAACTCGCGCCTCCGGAACACGACGATCGCGGCGGCAGCGAACAGCATGGCCAACGCGATCGTGGCGCCGATCGGCCAGCCAAGCGGCACGGATTCGGACATCGCGATCCCGGTAGGCGCGTTCACCAGTCCGGCCGGCGAGTAGTTGACGGCCGGTTCCCAGACGGTTGCGATTGAAAGCAGTAGATACACCACCAACCCCACACCCGCCGCTCCGGCCTGCGAATCCATCGTCGCCGACAGCAACATCATGAGTGCCACGAAGAACACTCCGGAGATCAGCCACGCACCCGTTGCACCGGCGAGCGGGCCCAGGGGCGCCTCACCGAAGACCACGAACGTGAGACCCCATGTCACCGCGGCGCCCACCACCGTCGTGACCACGAGCAGCACCGTGTGTGACACGAGCTTGCCCACCACGAACGCCGTGCGCGAGAGCGGCTTGGTCAGCGCCAGGATCGCGGTCCCGCCGCGCTTCTCGGCGGATATCGCTCCGGCGAACATGATGATCAGCGCGAAGATGACGATCTGGGAGAGGTTCTTGGTCCACTGGAGGTACGCATCAACGTAGGTCGGATCGGGCAGCTGGATGACCATCCCGGTCCCCTGGGTGTCCACGAGGGATGACAGGAGCTCCGGCGTGATCTTCGCGAGCGGAGGCCCGGATGCGGCGAAGAAGAGCACGATGCCCGGCAGCACCCAGATGCGCCACGTGCGTCCGATCTCACGCAACTCCTTGCCGAGGAACACACCGAAGCCGCGCATCACCGCTCACCTCCCACCAGGTCCACAAAGACCTCTTCGAGCGAGATCTCTCCCGGCTCGAAGCGCTTCAGGCCCAACCCGAGCACGGCGATCGCCGCAGGCAGCGCGCGCTGTGCGGCCTCGACGTCGCTCACCGTGACCGACAGCCGACCGTCAGCGAGCTGCGTGATCCCGGTCACCCAGGCCTCGGCCTCGAGTCTGTCGATCAACACCGGGGCGTCCCCTGTCGTCTCGAGCACGAAGCGCTGCCCGCCATACCGCGACTTGAGCTCGGTCATCTCAGCGGCAGCGACCACCCGCCCCCGGTCGAGGATCGCGACACGGTCGCACACACGCTCCACGTCGGCGAGGATGTGTGTGGAGAAGAACACCGTCGTGCGCCCCCGCAGCGAGGCGATCATGTCGAGGACCTCCTTGCGCCCGATCGGGTCGAGCGCCGAGGTCGGTTCGTCCAGCATCAGCAGGCGAGGTGCGTTGATGAGCGCCTGGGCCACGCCGAGCCGCTGCTTCATCCCCCGCGAGTAGCCACCTATGCGCGTCTGCACGCCGGTGAGACCAGCCAGATCGAGCAGCGCGTCCACCCTCCCACGAAGTGCCTCGCCCGAGAGGCCGAACAGGCCCCCCGCGAAGCGCAGGAACTCGTCGGCAGTCATCCATTCGTAATAGCCGGGTACGTCGGGCAGAAAGCCGATCTCCGCACGCACGGCCGAGGTGGATGCCACCACGTCGTGACCGAACACCCGACCGCTCCCCGCCGTGGGCGACGCGAGCCCGGAGAGTATGCGCAGCGTCGTGGTCTTGCCGGCGCCGTTGGGACCGAGGAACCCGAACACCGAGCCCTCGGGCACCTCGAGATCCACGCCGTCAAGCGCACGGTGAGCACCATACACCTTCGTCAGACCCGAGATCTCGATAGCGGCGCTCACCGCTCGCCTCCGGTCCGTTCATCATCGGATGCGCCGTACAGGACGTCCACCGCATGCTCCGCACGGCTCACGGTAGGCGCGTCGGGCAGCGGTCCGGCGAGGGGGTCGATCGCCACAGGTGCCGTACGTCCCGTCGCCAGGAACACGATCGCACCGACGAGGTTCACGAACAGGATGATGAGAACCCACGGCCACCGCTTGCCGAAGACGAGACGCTCGACCGGTGTGCGAAACAGCACAACGAGCGCGTAGATCTCCACGCCGAGCTGCACGGCGGTCAGGACGATGATCACCGGAAGCGCCCATCCGGGCAGGTCGCTCAGTGGGATGTTGGTCTGCATGTCAGTCTCCTTCTCCGTTGGTCGGGACCGCCGCACGCCACTCGGCACGTAGGCCGAGTCGCAGCGGCACGTAGAGCATGAGGAACGGCACCGCGAACATGCCGAGAACCACGAGCAACACCCAGTTGCCGGAAGCGCCGCCATTCGCGTCCGCGACGGTGACGACCGCGATGCCGAAGGCGAGGGTCGCCGCCATGCCGAGTGCCGCCGCGGCAAGAAGCCGCGACCGGGCGGGCGTGCCCCGGCGCAGGAGTCTCGGGTACGAGAGCAGCGGGGGCAGGATCGCGAGTGCGAGGAGCACCCCCACTACCCATGCTCGCGGCGCCCAGTCGTCCGGGTGCCCGCTGACACCCCAGTGGATCGGCAGCTCCGCTGGCAGCGACGGCCAGGCGATCAGCAGGATCACCAGAGCCATTGCCACCAGCAGCACCGGGAGCACCAGCACCATCGCGAGTGCCACGCGCGGGATGCGGTCGTACGATTCATCGCCCACATCGTCCGGCCTGATCAAGCCGAGCTTGACCGCGATCGCGCCGAGGTTGATCGTCCACCCCACGCCGAACATCCTCGGCATGAGGATGCGCGGGTCGGCCGGGTTCCACACCCGGCTGCCGATGCGTTCCACCGACGCACCACGGAAGTCGTAAGGCATGCCGAGGACGTGGCCTTGCGGGACTGGGCGCCCTTCGGCGTCTGCGGCAGCGTCGAAATCGAGCGCTTCAAGTATCCCGGCAGCGTAGTCCGCGGGGTCGCCCACGGCATCGACGGCCGCCATCTCACCTATGCGCTCCGCTTCCACGCGCAAAAGCGACTCAAGTTCGGCGAGTGCGTCGTCGCGCTCAGTCGCCCCGAGCGAGGCAAGATGCGCCTGCACCGCGGCAAGATACTCGACTATCGTGCGGTTCTCACGCATCGTCCGCGCCTCCTGTGAGCACATCGTCGATAGCGGCAGCGATATCCCGCCACGAGCGGGTCATCTCTGTGAGTTCGCTCGCTCCCGCAGGGGAAAGCCGGTAGTACTTCCGCGGTGGCCCAACCGGTGACTCCCGCCACGTGGTGTCCACGACGCCCGCCTTCTTGAGCCGGGAGAGCAGCGGATAGATGGTGCCCGCGCTCGCCTCGAGGCCGGGCCGCTCCGCGAGGCGGTCCACGATCTCCACGCCGTAAAGTTCGCCACGGTCCAGGAGCGCGAGGATCACGAGCTCCAGCGCGCCTTTGCGGAACTGAGACGCCCTCTCATCGCGCACCCGCGCCATCGACCCTCCTCCACCGTAGGGATGTTTGCTGTACCTGCTACCTTGTACCACACGCTAGCTTGTGATGCAAGGTAGCATCGCCAGGCTCCCAACTATCCTCCCTGTGAATGTGTTAGCCGCCCACCACGTCTCGCTGCCACGCCCGTCCCCAGTAGAGCCAGAACGCGGGAATCTCGCGCGCTACGAGCGCCGGCGTCTTCAGGATGGGCCGGCTCTCCTCGGCGGGTACGGTGTACACCTGCTGTCCGGCCGCCCGGTACGCCATCTTGATGCGCGGCAGGTGGTAGAACTGGCTGACCGCCAGCACCCGGGTGCTTCCGTCGGGTGCGAACATCGCCACCGTGTTGGCGACCGTGCGGTCCGTGTCGAGCCCACGGTGATCGAGCACGATCGCGCGTTCCGGCACGCCGAGCTCGATAGCGCGATCGCGCATCGCCTCGGCCTCATCGTGACCGCTCTCCCCCACCCCGCCGGACATGATCAGGGTGTCCACGAGGCCGTCCGCATAGAGACCGGCCGCAGTGTGCACGCGATCCTCAAGGGAGGTGGTGAGCTGCCCGCTCGCCAACACCCGGGCGCCGAACACGACCGCCACGTCAGCCTCGCGGCGATAGTCGGTGGTGCCGAAGGAACACACCTGTGCGAGCGGGAACACGAGCGCGAGAACCGCGGCCGTGAGTGCGACCGCAACGTCTTCAAGGCGGCCAGGTCGCGAAGTCTCTTGCTGCATCCACACGGCGACGCCCACCAGCGCAAACCCCACCGACACCGCAGCCGAGAAGGGCACTACCGTTGCCGGCGCGATCGTCCCGGCACTCCAGGCCGAGTAGAAATCGCTCACGTTCGCGAGCGCCATACCGGCCAGCATGGCAGCCACGGCTTCAGTGGCGATGCGCCGCCACGGGCGCATCGTCGGGCGGAGCGCATAACCGACGAGCAGAGCCGCCGTGAGCCACAGCAGGGCCGTGACCCATCCTGGCAGCATGCGCAGATCGACCCACCAGAGGTCCTCAGTGCGCCCCGTTCGCAGAGCGGCAACCGCATTGGCGAGCGAGAAGAGGCCGAAGAACAGCGCGATACCGCGCGCGAGAGCGCGGAAGACTCCCGGCAGAGATCCCATATCAGGTGCCATCGCCATCACGCTTCAGCGCTGCAGGACCGCTGCCGAGACCACCAACCGCAACCAGCACAACGGGGATGGTGCCGGCGCCAAGGAGCAGCGCCGACCACAGCGGCGCGCCAACGAGCCAGAGGAAGAGCGCCACCGAGCAGGCAACACATCCACCCGCGATCCACACCGCCCGGCGTAGCGGCAGCCGAAAACGCACCGCAACCACCGTTACGATGGCGATGACAGCAACGATCCCGGCCAGATATGCCGCAGTGAACCACGCCCAACCCTCAACCGCGATACGTGGCTCCCACATCCCGGATCCTCCTGTCGTCGAACGCCGGTACCTCGACCCACTCTCAGACGCCTGTGTGACGTCCTAGTGTTGAGGTGCCGAGAGACCGGGTCAACTCCAACTCCACATGGGCTGACTCCCCTACCCCTTCGTCGCCCGCTCGAACACCTCGGCATACCGCGGAACGAGCCGCTCGAACGTGTACGGCTCGGCGATCGCCCTGGCCGTGCCGGGAGCGGGGCGCTCATCGATGAGGCTCCGCAATCTGGCCACAAGCTGCTCCTGCGTGCCGTACCGCATCTCCGCCGGATAGAGCTCCGGATACGCCAGCCGGTCCGGCACCAGCGGCGCACAGCCCGCGTAGGCCGCCTCGAGCATCGCCAGGCCGAAGAACTCGTTGCGGGCCGTGGAGACGGCTATGTCCGCGCTGGCGAGCAGCCGGGCGTACTCGGCACGCGATCCGGGCTCGCCGAGGTGCACGAGCCGATCGCCGAGGGATGCGGCCGCCTCGCCCACGAGCGCCTCGGTCTCCCGGAACGACTGACCGGCCACCGCCACCTCGAACTCCAGACCCTCGGCGGCAAGCACACCCGCTGCCGCGAAGAACGCCTCCGGGTCCTTGTCGTGCTCCCAGCGGTGCGGCCATACGATCCGCGGACGCGCACCGCGGCTGACCGGCGCGGCATCGAACGGCGCAGGATCGAACGGCGGCGGCACCACCTCCGAGCGCGCGGCGATGCGCTCGGCCACGCCCTGCGGGCGGTGGTCGGGGAACTCGCGTAAGAAGCCGGGGATCTCGGCGAGGAAGCCGTCCAGGTTGTAGCGGGTGTTGAAGAGGCAGCGATCGGCGGCAAGAGCGCTCGTGATGTTCGTGAGCGCGAACTGGTAGTCCCACTCGGCTGTGTGGCGGTTGGGGTACAGCAGCTGGTTCTCGTGGAAGTACACGATGCGCGGCACGTCTGCCACCGCCTCACGCGCAAGCGCCACGAACTCCGCCAGGTTCACGAACGTGGAGGCGTAGATGAGGTCCCACGCGCGATCGGGATGCAGGCGCCCTGCCTCTCCGCCCGGGTGCGCCTCGCGCCGCGCGGCAGCGAGCGCACGGGCTTCCTCGGCCATGGTGATCGCAGAGCCACGCATCCGCCACTTCCACTTGCGCGCCGGGAGCGTGAGCACGTCGAACGCGAAGCCGAGCGGCTCCATCCGCTGCACGAGCCCGTCGAGCACCGCACGATGCGAACCGCCGTAGTAGGGCTCGAGCGCAAGCACGCGCAGCGGACCGCGTGA
>JAFGAG010000083.1 GCA_016933785.1 Coriobacteriia bacterium
AGCTCAGCGAGACGCTGCTCGGTCCGCCGGTACGCAACGGTGAGTTCTCGTCCGAGGATCCCGCCGAGGATGTAGCCCATCGAAGCACCCAGGATGATCAGAATGAAGATGACGGAACCTTCTGAGTAGCCTGTCTGGGCCGTCCAGTCGATCTGCCCGGAAACGAAGAACCCGCCGAGTGCGCCCGCGGTGACCAGTGCGATACGCGCGAGCTGAACGATCATCTACTCGACGCCCTGCTGTCGGATGTCTCGTCCGAAGAGCGCCTCCACCTCCTGTTCATCCAGCGGTCATGCGTCTGGCGCGGCCGTCACAGTGCGCCAGCCTGACCAGCACTGATGGTAGCACAGGGCCCTGTCTCAGAGTTGCGCACGCTCCCGGATGCGCCGCAGTCCGTCGCTGATCGCCCGGGCCCGTCGGGCACCGACGCCATCGACGTCGTCAAGATCCGCCACGTCGGCGTCGAGTAGGCCGGCGAGGGTGCCGAAGCGCTCCACGAGCCGGTTGATGACCGTGCCGGGCAGCAGCGGTATCCTGCGCAGTTGCCGATACCCCCGCGATACGACGCGCTGCTCCTCGAGGTCGGTCTTGGCCGCATAGCCCATGGCAACACCGATTGCCGAGACGTCGAGCAGCTGGTCGGGCTCGAGCGCGCCGATGCGGCTGAGGGCCGCCGCCGCCTTGCGCGGCGTGCTGTCAGGCAGGTAGTCGCGAATGAGCATCAGGTAGTCGTCTTCCGCACCGGCGGTGAGCTCATCGGCCTGGAGCTGCACCAGACGGCCCTCGGTTCCCAGCTCGGTCACGTGTCGGTTGACCTCACGCGCGACTCGGCGCAGCATCTCAGAGCGCTGAACGACGACCGCGACCGCGCCGAACGTCACGAGGTCCTCACACTCGAGCGCGGTGAGGTGGGCCGAGACTTCGTCGAGCCTGTTGCGGTAGCGCTGCAGCGTCTGCAACGCCTGGTTGGCCTTGGCGAGCACCACATCGATGTCCTCGAGGATGAGGCGGGTGCCGCCTCGATAGAGACTGACGACCTCGCGGCGCTGCGAGACCGAGATCACGAGCGCGTCGGTCTGCCGGCTCACACGCTCCGCGGTGCGATGACGCATGCCGGTCTCGGAGGTGGGAAGCGACGGGTCGGGCATGAGATGCGCGTTGGCGCGCCGGATGCGGGTGACCTCGGCGTCGAGCAGGATCGCGCCGTCCATCTTGGAGAGCTCGAAGAGGCGCTGCGGCGTGAACTCCGCGCCGATCTCGAAACCGCCGTTGCTGATGGCGTCCGCGCCTTCCTCATCACCGATCACGATGAGAGCGCCGGTCCGTGCGGCGATGA
Source organism: Coriobacteriia bacterium (assembly GCA_016933785.1). Taxonomy (GTDB): domain Bacteria; phylum Actinomycetota; class Coriobacteriia; order Anaerosomatales; family Anaerosomataceae; genus Anaerosoma. The sequence continues at coordinate 1,337 of JAFGAG010000083.1, forward strand.
TGTACTCGAGCGCCTGGCGCAGCGGTGTCCCGGGCGCCACGGACTCGAGCGCGGTGAGCATCGGGTCCTCGCGGGTCGCGTCCACGCCACCTCCCTCGGCACGGGTATCGTCATGTCCGATTCTGCCACGTGCGCCTCGCGGGGGCTAGCACCGCCCGCTACGGCAGCAGCACCTCGATGGCCTCGGCCAAGGTCTGGACGCCGCGCATGCCGTCCGGAGCGTCCTTGCCGGCCCGCGTGGGCCCGAGCACGACATCGAAGCCCATGCGGGCCGCCTCCCTGACGCGCGCGGCCTCGTGCGGGATGGGGCGCACCTCGCCGGTGAGACTCAGCTCGCCGAACGCCGCACACTGTCGCGGCACCTCCTGGTCGCGCCGGGCAGAAGCTATTGCGAGTGCAAGCGGGAGGTCGATCGCCGGCTCGGTGACGCGCACACCGCCGGCAACCGCTACGTACACGTCGAACGAACCGAGTGGGAGGGACGCGCGCCGCTCGGCCACCGCGAGCACCTGCAGGAGTCGTGGGGTGTCGACGCCCACTGAGAGCCGTCGCGGCGTCGGCAGGTAGCTCGGCGTGACGAGGGCCTGCACCTCGACGAGAAGCGGGCGGCTCCCCTCCATGGTGGCCATGACCACCGCTCCCGCGACGCCTTCACTGCGCCTACTGAGCAACGCTGCCGACGGATGCCCTACTTCAGCAAGCCCATCCTCTCCCATCTCGAAGATGCCTATCTCCGAGACGGAGCCGAAGCGGTTCTTCGCCGCACGGACGATGCGGAACGCATGGTCGGAGTCGCCTTCGAAGTACAGCACGGTGTCCACCACATGCTCCAGCACGCGCGGACCGGCGATGGAGCCCTCCTTGGTGACGTGGCCGACGACGATGAGCGTGACATCCTGCGTCTTGGCCAACCGCACCAGCCGTGCAGCCGTAGCACGCACCTGGCCGACGCTCCCGGGCACGCCATCGAGCCCGGGGTCGAACAACGTCTGGATCGAATCGATGATGACGACCGCTGGCCGCTCGGCAAGGACCGTCGCCTCGATTGCGGCCGCGTCCACTTCCGCGACGAGTGAGATCCCGGGGCCGGCATCGACGCGGTCCGCCCGCGAACGCACCTGCTCGAGCGACTCCTCGCCGCACACGTAGAGTACGGGGACGCCGGCCGAGCCGAGACGACCTGCCGCCTGCAGCAAGAGTGTGGACTTGCCGATGCCAGGCTCGCCTGCGATGAGGACGACCGAACCCCGCACCAGGCCGCCACCGAGCACCCGATCGAACTCGGTGATGCCCGTGGGGACACGGTGGCCGGCCGCCACGGTCACGTCGGCGAGGGCGGTCACCGGCCGCGCGACACCCTCCACGCTGCCGGTACCGGGCGCCTGCACGCGGGGCAGTTCCTCGACGAACGTACCGAACCCTCCGCACTCGGGGCAACGGCCCAGCCAGCGCGCCGAAGCGGTGTCACACTGCTGACAGCGCCAGGTGCTCCGTGGTCTGGCCACCGCTCAGGCGCCCGCCGCACCGTCGGCGACGCCGCCACGCCGGGAGCGTCCGCTCCGTGTCGGCATCGTCGCCTTCGGGCCGCTGGCCACGGAAGGCGCCGCCTCCTCGACCTGCCCCTCGCTCTTGCGGAAGACGACCGCGCCATCCTCGAGGTCCACGAGCACGACTTCGCCGGGGAGCCACTCGCCCGCGAGCAGCTGCTCGGAGAGCGGATCCTCGACCAGGTGCTGGATGGCACGACGGAGCGGCCTGGCGCCGAGCGCCGGATCGAAGCCCTCCCGCGCGAGCAGTTCCCTCGCGGCCGGTGTGAGCTGGATGCCGATGCCCTGCGCGAGCAGCTGATCGCGCAGGCGCGCGAACATGAGGTCGACGATCGACATGATCTCCTCGCTCGTGAGGTCGTGGAACACGATGACCTCGTCGACCCGGTTGAGGAACTCGGGCCGGAAGACCTTCTTGAGCTCGCCGGTCACGCGCTCCTTGAGCGTGTCGTACGCGAGCGCTCCTGACTCCTGCGCCGAGAACCCGAGCGTCTGACCTTTGACGATGTCACGCGCACCGAGGTTGGACGTCATGATGAGGATGACGTTCTTGAAATCGACCTTGCGGCCCTGGGCGTCGGTGAGACGGCCCTCCTCGAAGATCTGGAGCAGGACATTGAACACGTCGGGGTGGGCCTTCTCGATCTCGTCGAACAGCACCACCGAGTAGGGACGGCGCCGAACGGCCTCGGTGAGCTGGCCGCCTTCGTCGAACCCGACGTATCCCGGTGGCGAGCCGACGAGCCGCGACACCGTGTGCTTCTCCATGTACTCACTCATGTCGAGCGAGATGAGCGCGTCCTCGTTGCCGAACAGGAACGACGCGAGCGCCTTGGCGAGCTCGGTCTTGCCCACACCCGAGGGGCCGAGGAAGATGAACGACCCCGCCGGACGGGCCGGGTCCTTGAGCCCGGCGCGCGTACGCCTGATCGCCCGCGATATCGCGGTGACCGCTTCGTCCTGGCCCACGATCCGCTCGTGGATGCTCGCCTCCATGCGCAGGAGCTTCTGGGTCTCCTCCTCGGTGAGACTCGCCACCGGGATGCCGGTCCACATCGACACGATGTCGGCGATCTCGCGCTCCGTCACCTCGACGAGACGCTGGGCCTCAGGCTTGCGCCACTCCTCTTCCATCGCGCGCTTCTCGGCGAGCACCTGCTTCTCGCGGTCGCGGAGCGAGGCGGCCTTCTCGAACTCCTGCGCCTCGATGGCCGCTTCTTTCTCCTGGCGGACCTGCTTCAGGCGCTCGTCGACCTCGCGGACACCCGGAGGCGCGGTCATCATCTTGATCCGCATCTTGGAGCCGGCTTCGTCGATGAGATCGATCGCCTTGTCGGGGAGGAAACGGTCTGAGATATAGCGATCGGCGAGATTGGCGGCCGCGTCGACTGCGGCGTCGGTGATCGATACACGATGATGGGCCTCGTAGCGGTCTCGCAGGCCGTGAAGGATCTCGATGGTCTCACGAACACTCGGCTCGCCCACCATGATCGGCTGGAACCTACGCTCAAGCGCGGGGTCCTTCTCCACGTACTTGCGGTACTCATCGAGCGTGGTGGCGCCGATGGTCTGCAGCTCGCCGCGCGCGAGCGCCGGCTTGATGATGCTCGCCGCGTCGATGGCACCCTCGGCCGCACCGGCACCGACGAGCGTGTGCATCTCGTCGACGAACAGGATGATGTCGCCGCGCTCGCGGATCTCCTTCATGACCTTCTTGAGACGGTCCTCGAACTCACCACGGTACTTGCTGCCGGCCACGAGGGCTGCGAGGTCGAGCGTGTAGAGCTGCTTCTCGCTGAGCGTCTCGGGCACCTCGTCGGCGGAGATGCGCTGCGCGAGCCCTTCCACGACCGCCGTCTTGCCCACACCGGGCTCGCCGATGAGCACCGGGTTGTTCTTCGTCCGGCGCGAGAGGATCTGCATGACCCGCTCGATCTCCTGCTCGCGGCCGACGACCGGATCGAGCTTGCCCTCACTCGCGGCCCGTGTGAGATTGCGGCCGAACTCATCGAGGAGCGCGGCCTCTCCGCCCCTGCCGGCGCGACGCTCCTCGCCGGGCTCCGTCTGCTTCCCGTAGTAGCCGGACAGCAGCTGGATGACCGCCGAACGCACCTTCTCCAGGTCGGCGCCCAGGTTCAAGAGCACCTGCGCGGCCACGCCCTCACCCTCACGGATGAGGCCGAGCAAGATGTGCTCGGTGCCGATGTAGTTGTGGCCGAGCTGCAGCGCCTCGCGAAGCGACAGCTCGAGCACCTTCTTGGCGCGAGGCGTGAACGGGATGTGGCCGGTCGGCACGTACGTGCCCCGGCCGATGAGCTCCTCGACCTGCTGGTGGACGTCCTCCACCGAGATGTCGAGACTCTCGAGCGCCTTGGCCGCGATCCCGTCCTGCTCGCGGATGAGACCGAGCAGCAGGTGCTCGGTGCCGATGTAGTTCTGGTTGAGCATGCGCGCTTCTTCCTGCGCATACACCACCACTCGTCGTGCCTTCTCGGTGAAACGCTCGAACATGATGGTTCTCTCCTATCCAAGCGCGCCGGAGCGCGTAAGGTGCCGTATCACGTATTCTACCCCGCCGACCGACATCGGGCGGGATCCGTCATCCGTGGAGCAAGCCGAGTGCCACCGGATATGAGCGCGCTACACTCAGATTGTGGCTCGAGGGGACTGGTGCCGGGCAGACGGTGCGGGTCCTACGCCTCCGGCCGCATGTGGGGGAAGAGCAGCACGTCGCGGATGGAAGGGCTGTCGGTGAGCAGCATCACCAGGCGGTCGATGCCGATGCCGAGCCCGCCGGCGGGCGGCATCCCGTACTCCTGCGCACGCAGGTAGTCTTCGTCCACCCACATCGCCTCGTCGTCACCCGCGTCCTTGGCGGCAGCTTGTGCCTCAAAACGCGCCCGCTGATCCACCGGGTCGATGAGCTCGGAGAACGCGTTGGCGAACTCCCTGCCGGTGATGATGAGCTCGAACCGGTCGGTGATATCGGGATCCGCATCGTTGCGGCGTGCGAGCGGCGAGGTCTCCGCCGGGTAGTGCGTGACGAAGGTCGGCTGAATGAGCGTGTGCTCCACAAGCTTCTCGAAGAGTTCGTTGAGCAGCTTGCCCGGCCCCCAGCCCGTCTCGATCGGGATCTCATGCTCGGCACACAGCCGAGCGAGTTCCTCTTTCGGCGTCTGGACGCTCACGGGACGGCCGGCAGCCTCACTCACAAGTTCGGCCATCGGTGCCTGCCGCCAGGGCGAGGCGAGCGAAACGGCCTCACCCTGATACTCGATCTCGAGCGTGCCGAGCACCTCGGACGCTACCTCGGTGATGAGCGACTCCGTAAGCTCGCGCATCGTCTCCATGTCGCCGAATGCCTGGTATGCCTCGAGCATGGTGAACTCGGGGTTGTGTCGGGGGGACATCCCCTCGTTGCGGAACGAGCGGTTGATCTCGTACACGCGCTCGAAGCCGCCGACGAGCAGCCGCTTGAGGTAAAGCTCGGGTGCGATGCGCAGGTAGAGGTCCATGCCGAGCGCGTTGTGGTGCGTCACGAACGGACGCGCCGTTGCGCCACCCGGGATGGGCTGGAGCATGGGCGTCTCGACCTCGAGGAAACCGCGACGCTCCATGAAGCGCCGTGTCGCCGCGATGATAGCGAAGCGTGTTTCGAAGGTACCGCGCACTTCAGGATTCGCGATCAGGTCCACGTAGCGCTGACGGTAGCGTGTCTCGGTATCGGACAGACCGTGGAACTTCTCGGGAAGCGGGCGAAGCGACTTCGAGAGCAGCCGCACCGAGGTGGGCGCCACTGAGAGCTCGCCGCGGCGGGTCCTCAGCACGGTGCCTGTCGCGCCGACCCAGTCGCCAAGGTCGAGGTCGGCAGCGGCAGCGAAGCCCTCCTCGCCGAGCACGTTCACGCGGCAGAACAGCTGGACCTCACCCGAAGAATCGCGCACGACGAGGAAGAG
>JAFGAG010000014.1 GCA_016933785.1 Coriobacteriia bacterium
GCGATAGCCTCGATATCGATCCCGCCCTCACGGTCCAGGAACACGCGGACGACGCGATGGCGTTGACCTCCGGCGATCTCGACGGTCACCAGTTCGACCCCGTTCTGGGCGGCCAGAGGTTCCAGGATGGCGATGAGCTCGTGCGAAAGCGCCATCTTGCTGACCTCCTTCCAGAACAAAAGAAGCGGGGGTAAGCCCACTTCTCACACGGGACGTTTGTCGTTCGCAGGGATTGTAGCATAGGGCGACCGCCCGGCAAACGCCCGGGCACGCTCTTCGAACCCCCTGTCAGGTACACAGAGGGCCTACGGGGTTCTTCCGACTCGCTACGCGAACGCCGCCCGTGCCCGCTTCACCAGATCGATGACGGCCGCCGCCGCATGCTCGACAGGGATCGTGCTGCGCTCCCCGGTGGTCCGGTCCTTCAACTCGACGATGCCGTCCGCAACGCCTCGCTTGCCCACCACCACCTGAAGCGGCCAGCCGATAAGATCCGCGTCAGCGAACTTGACGCCTGCCCGCTCTGAGCGATCGTCGATGATCGTCTCGACGCCGGCATCCGCGAGCGCCTGGGCGATCCGCGCAGCCACCGGTTCGACGACATCGTCACCGGTCTGGAGCGGGACAACGGCCACTTCGAGGGGCGCGACCGAGATCGGCCACGCGATGCCGTATTCGTCGTGATGCTGCTCGATGACCGCCGCGAGTGACCGCGTGATACCGACGCCGTAGCAGCCCATGATGAACGGGTGCTCGGCGCCAGCCTCGTCCATGAACGTCGCGTCCATGGCTTCCGAGTACTTCGTGCCGAGCTGAAACACCTGAGAGACCTCGATACCACGCGCGGCCAAGAGCGGCTCCCCACATGCGGGGCAGGCGTCTCCGGGCTCAGCCGTGACGAGATCGGCCCAACCATCGATGGCGAAGTCCCGTCCCGGCATCGCACCGGTGAGATGCGCGTCAGGCTCGTTGGCGCCGACGGTCCACGCCAGCTCGGCCTTCAGGGTCCGGTCCGCGATGATGAGGGTGGCGTCCGGGGCACCTACGGGTCCGAGGAAGCCGCGGTGGATGGCGAAGGCGGCGAAGTCCTCATCCGCGAGGAGTTCGAGCTCCGGCACGACACGCGCGGCCTTGAGTTCGTTAAGCTCCCGGTGGCCAGGGATGCACAGGAACACGAGCCCGCCGGAGGCCGTACGACCGGCCATGGTCTTGACCGTATGCATCGCATCGACACCGAGGAAAGCCGCGAGTTCGGCGATGGTCTTGACCTCCGGAGTCTCAACACGCTCGAGCGGCTGTGCCGACTGCGCTTTCGGAGAATACGCGGTCACGGCTTCGGCTGCCTCGACATTAGCGGCCCAGCCGCAGTCGCAGTACACGAGCGCGGCCTCGCCGCTCTCGGCGAGGGCCATGAACTCGGTCGTGACCTTGCCGCCGATCTGTCCGGAATCGGCCTCCACGGGACGCCATGCAAGCCCGAGCCGGTCGCAGATGCGGCCGTACGCAGTCGCCATCGCCTCGTAGTGCTCTTGCAGCGACTCCTGCGTGGCATGGAAGGAGTAGGCGTCTTTCATGATGAACTCCCGGCCGCGGAGCAGCCCGAAGCGCGGCCGGATCTCATCCCGGAACTTCATGTTCACCTGGTACAAGGAGACCGGGAGTTGACGGTACGAACGCAGCTCGTCGCGGACGGTGGCCGTGATGATCTCCTCGTGGGTGGGGCCGAGGCAGAACTCCCTCCCCTGCCGATCCTTGAGGCGGGCCAACTCGGGACCGTACACGTCCCATCTGCCCGACTGCTGCCACAGTTCGGCGGGCTGGACGATCGGCATCAGCACTTCCTGACTGCCGATACGGTCCATCTCCTCGCGCACGATGCGCTCCACCTTGTGCACGGATCGCCATCCGAGCGGCAGGAACGTGTAGATACCGGCTGCAGCCCGACGCATCATGCCCGCACGGAGCATGAGCCGGTGGGACGCGACCTCGGCGTCGACAGGATCCTCTTTGAGGGTGGGTGCATAGAGTTCGGTCATCTTCAGAAGGACGGACATGGTGCTCCTTGGTCGAGTGCGAGGGTGAAGTGGTATACCGGCCTACGAGCCGATGCCACGGTCCTGCGGGTGGAAACTCGGGGCAAGCGAGTCGCTCCCCAAGGCGAGCGTCATGATGAGCCGTGCAACGAGGTCGTGCACGATGATCGTGCCGGTGTTGCCCTGGGCGCGGAACGCCTCCTTGAGGGCGGGTTTGACCGCAGGGTCCCCGCTGACCTCGATGATGAGGTCGATCTCGTCCGCCTTGGCGCCCAGCACGCTGGCGAACTCGGTGTAGAAGATGCCGTGGTCCTGCGCGAATCGCGCCCCCGGACTGTTCGGGTCGGTGTCGGCCACGCCTGCTATAGCGACGAACGGCAACCCGGACAGTGCCTCCAGAAGCGGCATGCCGGTACGGCCACCGCCGACGACCGCGACCCTGATGATCTCGTCTGACATAGGAGCCCCCTACCATACGGTTCGGATGTACGGGTGAGGATACCGCAGCGACGCGCGCACCGCGACAGCTGGGACGCTACGTGAGCGAATCGATCTCCTCGAAGAGCGCGTCGACTATCTCGCTCTCGGGTACCTTGCGCACCGGTTCGCCGCGCCGGAACACGAGCCCGACCCCCCGGCCGGCGGCGACCCCGACGTCCGCGTCACGCGCTTCACCGGGACCGTTCACGACACACCCCATGACAGCGACCTTGATGGGTGCGTCCATGGCACGAAGCCGCCGTTCGACCTCACCCGCGATCGGGACGAGGTCCACCTGGCAGCGCCCACACGTCGGACATGATACGAGCTCTGGACCCCGGCGTCGGATGTCGAGTGCCGCGAGGACCTCCCATGCCACGCGGACCTCCTCCTCCGGCGGTGCGGTGAGCGAGACCCGAAGCGTGTCGCCGATCCCCTCTTCGAGAAGCACTCCCAGGCCGACGGCGGACTTGATCGTCCCGGCAAAGGCGGTACCCGCTTCGGTCACACCGACATGCAGGGGGTACGGCACTCTATCGGCGAGCAGCCGATACGCATCGATGGTGGCGACGACCGAGGATGCCTTGGCCGACACGACGATGTCGCTGAAACCCCGCGATTCGAAGTGCTGGCAGAACGTCACGGCACTCGCCGCGAGCTTCTCGGGAAGCGGCTGATCCAGATCTTGATACTCGGCGGCGAGGCTGCCTGCGTTCACACCGATGCGTATCGGTATCCCCGCCTCGCCCGCGGCGTCGATGACCGCGTCCACGCGCGAGAGGTCGCCGATGTTCCCGGGGTTGATGCGAAGCTTCGCCGCACCACGCCGTGTCGCCTCGATGGCGAGACGGTGATCGAAGTGAATGTCGGCTACGACGGGGACCGGGCTCCGGCCGCAGATCTCCTCGAAGCCGTCGAGGGCATCGGCGCGCGGGATCGCGACCCGGACCACCTCGCATCCAGCCTCGACCAGTCGGCCGATCTGCGCCAGTGTCGCATCGACGTCGGTCGTCGGTGTGTTGGTCATCGACTGCACGGCGATCGGTGCACCGCCGCCCATCGCCACCGTGCCAACCATGACAGGTCGTGTCTCGCGACGGCTGGTCACGCGGAAGCCCCCTTGGGTCCGAACCGGGCAGGGATAGGAACGCCTACAGGGCGTACCTGATGATGTCCTGGTACATGATAATCCCGATGAGTCCGAAGAGCAGCACGGTGCCGACCGCGCTGAACCCGAGGGTCACTGCCCGGCTGAGCGGTCGACCGATGACGCGTTCGATGATCTCAAGGGCGATCTTGCCGCCATCCAGCGGCGGGATCGGCAGGATGTTCATGATGCCGAGCGACAGTGAGAGCATCGCGATGAGCGAAGCGTAGGCGAGCGGGCCTCCCGAGGCCGCCTGTTCGGCCATCACCGACACCCCGATCGGACCGGTGAAATTGCGGACCGTGCCTGAGAAGGTTGCCGGGTCGAAGAGGTCGCCGATGACCTGGAAGACCAGGCGTACATAGCTCAAGCTCATCCCGACGCTCTCGATGATGCCGGGCTTGCGGGGTACTCCGGATAGATTCACGCCGAGGTAGCCGTGGCCGTCGCGCCCGCCCAGCGTCACGGGCAGGTCCAGGGCCGTGCCCTCACGGATGACCGAGATGATCGCGGTGTCCCCGGGGTTGGTGCGGCTCATGATCGTCAGGAACCGGTCGGCCGTCTCGAAGCGCTCGCCGTCGACCGCTACGATCTCATCCCCATCGAGTAGGCCCGCCACCTGCGCCGGAGAGTCTTCGCCGACGCCGGAGATGACCGTGGTACTTTCGTAGTAGCCGAAGATCGCGAAAAAGGCCGTCAAAGTCAGGATCGCCACGAGCAGGTTCGTTATCACGCCCATCGCCAGGATCGCGATCCGCTTGGGTGTCGACTGGCCACGGTAGGTGACCGACCGTGCACGGTCGGCAAGCTCGGTGGGAGTGGCCCCCGCGATATCGCCTGCGATCGTTGGCACGACCGAGCCGTCCTTCTCGCGGCGCACGGCCTTCCAGTCCTCGACGGTGAAGAGCAGCGCCTCCGCGCGGTCTTCGTCCACACCGAGCAACCGCGCCAGCGCGCGCGGCTCGGCGATTCCGTGATCGCGCACCGCCGCGAGCGTCTCGCCCACCAGCGGATCCTCGGTACCTGGCTCCATGCCGGCGATGCGCACGTATCCGCCGAGCGGGACCGCCGTTACGCCCCAGTCCATGTCGCGCGCATGGAATCGCAGTGCGGGGCCAGGGAGGCCGATCATGAACTCGTGCACTTTGACGCCGAAGGCACGCGCGGCGAGGAAGTGGCCGCCCTCATGCATGACCACGAGGATCGAGAATGTGAGGATGCCCCACATGACGTTTTCTACGATCGAAAGAGCTTGGACCATCAGGTTCTCCTATCCGGCCGGCGCGCCAGTCCTCAAGCAAGCCGTGCGCCACGCCTCAGGGGAGTAGCCGCTCCGCGGCGCGTCGAGCCCACGCGTCAGCGTTCTCGACCGCTTCGAGCGTATCGGCAGGCGTCCGGTCGTGGGTCTCGAGCACGCGTTCGACGGTCTCGGCTATGACGGGCAGCGACACGCGCCCACCAAGGAAGGCGGCGACAGCCACCTCGTTGGCGGCGTTGAGCACCGCCGGGAGGGTGCCTCCCGCGCGACCGGCCTCGTATGCGAGCGCAAGGCTGCGGAAGGTCCGGGTGTCCGGTTCCTCGAACTCGAGCGTCCCGAGCGTGCGGAAGTCGACCGGGGGTGCCGGGGCATCCCAACGTTCGGGGTGACTGAACGCATACTGGATCGGGACACGCATGTCCGTTGCGCCGAGGTGCGCCTTCACCGAGCCATCGGCGTACTCGACCATGGAGTGGATGCACGACTGCGGATGCACGACGACCTCGATGCGGTCGTAGGGCAGATCGAAGAGGTGGTGCGCCTCGATGACCTCGAGACCCTTGTTCATGAGCGTGGCCGAGTCGATGGTGATCTTCGGGCCCATGGTCCAGCGTGGATGTGCAAGGGCCTGCTCGACGGTCACGGAGCCGAGTGCGTCGGCGGTCATGCCGCGGAACGGACCCCCCGAGGCCGTGAGCCACAGGCGAGCGACCGCTTCGAGAGGCTCGCCGAGAAGGCACTGGAATATGGCCGAGTGTTCGCTGTCGACAGGGACGACCCGGTCCATGCCGAGCGTGCGGATGATGTCACCACCCGCGACGAGCGACTCCTTGTTCGCCAACGCAAGCGTGGTACCGGTTCGCAATGTGGCGATCGAGGCCCGAAGGCCGGCCGCCCCGACGAGCGCGTTCAAGACGATGTCGACATCTCCGGCGCTCGCGAGTTCGACGAGCGCTTCAGATCCGGCTCCTATCGGCAGACCCGACTCGAGCGAAGCGGCTGCCGCAGAGGCGGGGTCGCCGAGCGCGAGTCTCGTGACGCGGAACCGCCGAGCCTGGTCGAGCAGCAGCGCGGAACTCGAATGCGCGGCGAGCGCCACCACTTCGATGCGCTCCGGGAAACGCGACGCCACATCGAGGGTCTGGCGGCCGATCGAGCCGGTCGAGCCCAGTATGGCGATGCGCAGAGGCATCATCGTGCGCCTGCCAGGAAGAGTGCGTAGTAGGTGACTATCGCGACCATGATGAAGCTGTCGAACCGGTCGAGGAAGCCGCCGTGCCCCGGCAGGAGCGTGCCGGAGTCCTTGACCCGCGCCTCTCGTTTGATGCGCGATTCGGCAAGGTCACCGATGACGGCCGCCACCGATGCCGCCAGGCCGATCGTGGCAAGCGAGCCCCACCCGATCGGTAAGCGGAGCATGGCGCCCGCGATGAGCCACACCCCGGCAGTGCCGAGCGTGCCCGCGAGGAGTCCCTCCCAGGACTTCTTGGGTGAGATGAGAGGCGCGAGTGGATGCTTGCCGACAGCGGAGCCTACGAGGTAGGCGAACACATCGTTCGCCCACACGCTCACGATGGTCGCCAGCGCGAGGTACACACCGCTTTCGAGCTGACGTATGAGCACGAGATGCGACAGGGTGAACCCCACATACACGGCACCGAACACGGTGATGGCGGTATCCATGAGTCGGATCTGCCTGATCAAGACGTGCCAGAAGAAGGCGCTGATGACGAGCGCAGCCACGACGGCGGTGAGTCCCGTTGCGCCGAAGCCCGCTGCAGCGAACGGCATCGAGGCGACAGCGGTGAGGGCGACGAGTTCGTTGGGCATGCGTCGCTCGCGGCGTGAGATGGTGAAGAACTCCACGCATGCGAGCACGCCTATGACCGCGACCACCGTCGCGAGCCCCCATACTTCACCGAAGAACAGCGCTCCGAGCATGACGATGCCGAGGATCAGCGCGCTGGCGGCGCGCACGCCGAAGTCCCTGAGGGTGCCCGCCATCAGCGTCCACCAAACCGGCGTGAGCGGCGCTGGAAGTCGACGATGGCCCGGAGCAGGTCTCCCCGCCTGAAGTCTGGCCAGAGGACCGACGTGACCCAGAGCTCGGAATACGCGATCTGCCAGAGCAGGAAGTTCGATACGCGCATCTCGCCGCTGGTCCTGATCAGGAGGTCGGGGTCGGGGATGTCGTGTGTGTAGAGGTGCTGCGACAGGGTATCCTCGGTGATCTCCTCAGGTGTCAGACTGCCGCTCGCGACGTCGTGCGCGATAGCGCGCACCGCGTCGGTCAGCTCGAGGCGACCGCCATAGTTGAGCGCCACCACGAGTGTCAGGCGATCGTTGTCGGCGGTGACGCGTTCCGCGTCCCTGAAAGCCGCCATTGTGGCGTCAGGGACGCCGGCTTCGCTGCCGATGAGACGTACCCGTACCCGCTTGGCCATGAGATTGGCCATCTCGGCTTCCAGAACTTCGACGAACAGCGCCATGAGACCGCTGACCTCTTCGGCCGAGCGGCGCCAGTTCTCACTCGAGAACGAGTAGATGGTGAGGTAGCGGACGCCGAGTTCCAGGCAGGTGGCGATAGACTCACGCACCGCCTTGGCCCCGGCCTTGTGACCGAACTGCCTCGGCAGCGCCCGCTTGGCGGCCCACCGCCCGTTGCCGTCCATGATGATGGCGACATGGGGTGGCACCTGCGCGATGTCCAGGCGCTCGAGGAGCTCCCGGTCGGTGCGGCTCTTGAAGAAGGTCTCGAGCGATGATCTCCGCGGAGCGCCGGTCACTCAGACCTCCATGATCTCCGCTTCTTTGCGCTTGAGCAGCTCGTCGACCTCGGCGATGTGAGCATCGGTGGCCTTCTGGATCTCGGCCTCGACGTGGCGCAGCTCATCCTGGGAGATCTCGTGCTCCTTCTCCTGGCGCTTGAAGCGGTCATTGGCGTCGCGACGGATGTTGCGTATCGCGACACGGGTCTCCTCGGCATACCCCCGGCACAGTTTGACGAGATCCTTGCGGCGCTCCTCCGTGAGCGGTGGGAACGGGACCCGGATGACCTGACCGTCGTTGGACGGGTTGAACCCGAGATCGGCCGAACGGATGGCCTTCTCTATGGCGTTGAGAGCGGTTCTGTCGTAGGGACTCACGACGAGACTCTGGGGTTCCGGGGCACTCACGGAGGCGATCTGGTTCAGCGGCGTGAGTGCGCCATAATACTCCACCTGGACCTTGTCGAGGATTCCCACCGATGCGCGACCGGTGCGGACGCCACCGAACTCGTGTCCAAGCGAAACAATGGCTTTATCCATGCGCTCCGCGGCTTCCTTCAGGCTGTGTACGGTCATCAGATACCTCCTCGCACGATGGTCCCAACGGGCTCGCCGAGCAGCGCAGCGGCGATATTGCCCTCACGCTCCATGTTGAAGACGATGATCGGAAGATCGTTGTCCATGGCCAGGCTGATCGCGGTGTTGTCCATGACCTTGAGGCCGAGGTTCAAGACGTCGATGTAGGCGAGTTCGTCGAACTTCTTAGCCGTGGGAACCAGTTTCGGGTCTGCGTCATACACGCCATCCACCTTGGTGGCCTTCATGATGCACTCGGCGTGAATCTCCAGCGCACGCAGCGCGGCCGTGGTGTCGGTCGTGAAGTAGGGGTTACCGGTGCCTGCGGCGAAGATGACGGTCCTCCCCTTCTCAAGATGCCTGATCGCGCGGCGGCGGATGTAGGGCTCGGCGACGTCCTTCATCTCAATCGCGGACATCACGCGCGTGAAGACGCCGTGCGCCTCGAGCGTGTCCTGGAGCGCAAGCGCGTTCATGACCGTGGCAAGCATGCCGATGTAGTCGGCCTGAGCCCGGTCCATCCCTCTCGCAGATGCTGCGACACCACGGAAGATGTTCCCGCCACCTACGACGATCGCCACCTGCACGCCGCCGGCGACGACCTCTTTGATCTGAGCCGACAGGAAGTCGAGGATCCGGGGGTCGATGCCATACCCGGCATCTCCCATCAGCGCTTCACCCGAAAGCTTCAGCAGGACGCGCTCGTACCGGTATCCGGACATGTTCCTCCCTCGATCGGCGTGACGGGGCCCCCACGGCCCAGGTCGATGATAGACCAACGGGGCGATGCAGCGCATCGCCCCGTTGTCATCGCGCTATCAGCAGCCGCAGCCGCTCTTGGGCTCCGGGTTCGTTTCGCCGAGGACGAGGCGCTCGAAGCGGACCACGTCGACGACCCCACCCGCCTCTTTGCCCGCTTGCTCGGCGTGCTGCCTGACGGTGATGTCGGGGTTCTTGACGAACGCCTGCTCCAGAAGGCAGAACTCTTTGAAGAACTTGTCGAGACGACCCTCAGCGATCTTCTGCTGGATGGGCTCGGGCTTGCCGGTCTCAGCGGCCTGGTTCTTGTAGATGGTCATCTCATGCGCGACCACGTCCGCATCGACCTCTTCACGGCGAACCGCAATGGGGGCAGCGGCTGCGATCTGCATGGCGACGTCCTTCGCGAATCCGCGGACGACCTCACTGGCGGCCGCCTCGGCCGTGCTGGCACCGACCTCCACGAGCACGCCGATGTTGCCGACGCCGTGGATGTACACGCCCATGCAGCCCGCATCGGCAGAAGGCTCATACCGGACGAATCGCGCGACACCCATGTTCTCGCCCAGTTTACCGACCGCCTCGCCGAGGCGCTCCTCGACGGTGATCTCGGGGCGGAGCACATAGGACTGCGCAAGCATCTCCTCGGTGTCGGTGGGAGCCGACTCGAGCACCTGCTGTGCGAGCTCGCTCACGAGCTCCTTGAAATTGGCGTTGCGCGCAACGAAGTCGGTCTCACAGTTGACCTCGATGAGTGCGGCGGAGCGGCCGTCCTCGGCGACGATTCCGCCGATGAGGCCCTCGTTGGTGGCGCGGCCGGCCTTCTTGGCGAGGTCAGCGAGTCCCTTGGTGCGTAGGACGTCGACCGCGGCCTCCATGTCGCCCTCGGCCTCGACGAGCGCCTTCTTGCAGTCCATCATGCCCGCGCCGGTGCTCTCGCGGAGCTCCTTCACCATGCTAGCGGTGATCTCCATGGTTCCTCCTCGTACAGCGCGTGAGAACGCGCACGGTTCGTGTGACGGTCGGGGCGTCTACTCGGCGGCCGACTCTTCGACGGCTGCGGTTTCCTCGACGGGCTCGGCGACGGCTGCTGCGGCCTCCACGACGGGCTCGGCGATGGGCTCGTCAACGGCTTCCGTTACCGGGGCTGCGACCTCGGCCACCGGGGCGGCGTCAGCCTCGACGGCGGGCTCACCCTCGCCCGGGACCGTCAGACCTGCAGCGCGACGGCCATCAAGCGACGCGTCGGCGATGACCTTGCAGATGAGCGATACCGAGCGGATGGCGTCGTCGTTGCCCGGGATCACGTAGTCGACCTCGTCGGGGTCCGCGTTGGTGTCCACCAGGCCGATCAGCGGGATGCCGAGTCGGCGCGCCTCCTTGACTGCGATGGCTTCGCGCTTGGTGTCGACCACGAAGACGGCCTTCGGCAGGTCGGCCATCTCGCGGATACCGGTGAGGTCGCGCTGCAGCTTGTCGAGTTCGCGACGCAGGAGGAGCGCTTCCTTCTTGGGAAGCTGCGCCATGGTGCCGTTCTCCTCCATGGTCTCGAGCTCGATCATGCGCTTGATGCGGCCGCGGATGGTGACGAAGTTGGTGAGCATGCCACCGAGCCAGCGCTGGTTGACGTACGGCATGCCGGCGCGCTCGGCCTCCTTGCGGATGGGGTCCTGCGCCTGCTTCTTGGTCCCGACCAACAGCACCGAGCCTCCACGTGCGCTGAGGTCGCGCACGAACTGGTAGGTCGTGTCGATCTCGCGGAGCGTGCGCTGCAGGTTGAGGATGTAGATGCCGTTGCGCTCGGTGAAGATGTACGGCTTCATCTTCGGGTTCCAGCGGCGGGTCTGATGACCGAAGTGCACGCC
>JAFGAG010000015.1 GCA_016933785.1 Coriobacteriia bacterium
AACCGCGTGCCGAGGCCTGCGGCGGGAATGATCGCTTTCATGTGTCTGGCATCTCCTGGTGTCTGTCGGGTCTGGAGGGCGCGCGGCCCCGACCCACTACGATACCCCACTCGGGGAATCGCTGGTACCGTGGGGCGGGCTGGAGCGCAACTGGAGTCCGTCACGCACAGGGTGGTCTGGCCGCTGGTATCGGCCAGCCCGGCTGTCGGACATGGCCCCGACAGCAGTGACACGCAGCCTACAGCGCCGCAAGCACCTCGGCCGCCGCCGCAGTCATCGCGTCGATGTCCGCGTCGCTGTGGGCCATGCCTACGAAGGTCGCTTCGAACTGACTCGGCGCAAGCACGATGCCGCGGTCGAGCATCCCGCGGAAGTACGCTGCGTAGCGGTCGGTGTCGCTCGTGGCAGCACTCGGCCAGTCGCGGACCTCCTCGGCGGTGAAGAACATGCACGCCATCGCACCCACCCGGGTGAGGTAGGCGTCGATCCCGGCGGCCTCCACGGCCACGCGCAGCCCGTGCTCGAGACGCGCGCCCTTGCGCTCGAGCTCGTCGTACACGCCGGGCTTGGACAGCTCGCCGATGAGCGCGAGGCCCGCCACCATCGCAACGGGGTTGCCCGAGAGCGTGCCGGCCTGGTACACCGGCCCGACCGGTGCGAGGCGCTCCATGATCTTGCGCTTGCCGCCGAAGGCTCCCACGGGGAAGCCGCCGCCGATGATCTTGCCGAGCGTGGTGAGGTCAGGCGTCACGCCGTAGCGCTCCTGCGCGCCACCGAGCGCGACGCGGAAGCCCGTGATGACCTCGTCGAAGATGAGCACGGTACCGTGCGCGTCGCAGAGATCGCGCAGACCCTGCAGGAAGCCTTCGGCGGGCGGCACCACGCCCATGTTGCCGGCGACCGGCTCCACGATGATCGCCGCAATCTGCTCGGGATACGCGTCGAGCGCCTCGGCGACCGTCTCAAGGTTGTTGTACGGCAGCACGATCGTGTCGGCCGTGGCACCGGGAGTCACACCGGGCGTGCCGGGGATGCCGAGGGTGAGCAGGCCGCTACCGGCGGCGACGAGCAGCGCGTCGGAGTGACCGTGGTAGTTGCCGTCGAACTTGATGAACTTGTGCCGGCCGGTGTAGCCGCGCGCGAGGCGGATGGCGCTCATGGTGGCCTCGGTGCCGCTCGAGACCATGCGCACCATCTCGATCGAGGGCACGGCTGCGCAGACCGCCTCGGCCATCTTTACTTCGATCTCGGTGGGCGCGCCGTAGCTGGTGCCGCGCTCGAGCTGGTCGCGAACCGCGTCGAGCACCACGTCGGGCGCATGACCGAGGATCATCGGGCCCCACGACGCCACGAAGTCGATGTACTCGTTGCCGTCGGCGTCCCACACGCGCGAGCCCTTCGCACGCTCGTAGAAAAGCGGATCGCAGCCCACGCTCTTGAACGCGCGGACCGGCGAGTTGACGCCACCGGGAATCACGCGCTGCGCGCGGGCGAACAGGTCGGAGCAGTGTGCGTGCTGCATGGCGAAGATGCCCCTTCTGCGATCGGTGACGGCCGAGTAGCGAGTATACCAGCAGGCCGGGGAGGTCAGTCCTCTCGCCCGGTGCCCCTGGGACAGAGGGTCTTCCAGGCACAAGAGGCGAGCACGAACGCGATCGGCATGAACGCCGCGTTGTAGTAGTCGTTCCAACCGATGGGGTCACCCGGCACCCGCCCGGAGCCGAACACCATGAACGCCGCGAGCGGTAATAGTAGTAGCGCGGGGAGGTAGTAGTGCTTGCGCAGGATGAGGCCGACCGCACCCGCCAGGCCCAGGAAGAACGCCGTGTACGGCAGCACGTCCGGATGCGCGTAGGCCCTCGAGCAGAACTGTAGGGTGTAGAGGACGAAGAGCGGCCCGCCGCCACCGACCCGCCCGGCCGAACCCAGCTGCGGTTCGATACCAATGCCCACGAGGTAGCGGCGCACCATGTACGCGTTGGCGATATAGAGCGCAACCACCGCCACGGCGGCGATCATCCAGGGTATCGCGTCCCGCCACTTGCGCTTGCCCACCAGATGCACGGCCCCCGCGACGACGCCCGAGATGAGCCATTCGCGCATTGCACCCGCCAGCGTTGCGAGCCCGAGTGCCGGCCAGGGCCGCTTAGCCACAAGCAGCGCCGCGGAGCCCAGCACCGCGAACATCGCCCAGAACTCGTACTCGGTGAACCAGAACTCCGCGATCGCCACGAGGTAGTACGGAACCATGAGGGCCGGAGCGGCCAATGCGCTCACGTCGTCGGCCACTTTGCGGCCTACGAACCATGCCGCGAACATCGAGCCCGCGGCCAGCAAGATGAATGCGTACAGGACCTGCGACGCGCTGGAGAACGCCAACGACCAGAGCGTGGAGGTCACCGGCGACCGCCAGCCGGCGAGGTCGGGCGTTGCCGCGTCGAACCGTGAGTCGGCCGCAAAGCTCGAACCATAGGCCTCGTAGAACCCCACCCCGCGCTCCTGCGTCCAGAACACCTTGGTGAAGAAGACCGGGTCGAACGCATAGCCCTCGTCGGCGGGCTCGGTGGACAAACCATCGGCCATGTCACCGGCTATCGGAAGCGCAACGGCCGAGAAGGTCACGACGATCAGCACGAGGCCGACCGCGGCGAGGATGCGTGCGTGAACGCGCGAGGAGAGCCAGACGCCTCCCGCCGAAGCGCCAACCGCGGCCCCGACCGCAACGAACGGCATGACCGTGTCGATGGCAGGCCCGTATGCCACGACGGCGAGGACCGCTGTTGCAAGCGTCCCAACGGCCGTGGAGACCGCCGCGTGAGCGTAGTCGGCCGACGCTGCCCCGACAACGAGGCCCGCGAACGCGAACGCGACGACAATGCCACCTGGGGCGACGACGGCGAGCGAGCCGGCGATGAGCAGCGCGAGGATCATCGTGCGCGCAAGACCCGCTGCCGACCAGACCGCGGGGAGCGTGCGCGTGGCAACCTGGGGACTTCCGGGTGTGCTCTGACGCGCGTCGGCACGCCGGTGCGCGACCTTGCTGCCCTTGCCACCTCCCACGGTCCCCTACCCCTCACCCTCGGCGAAGTAGCGCATCGGCGCACGCTTGAACTCGCGTATGGGGTAGACCACCCGCGGCGCATCCAGATCGGCCACGGTACTGATGCGCGCGAGCGTTTGATCGATCTCGGAGCGATCCGGACCCTCTACGAGCGCAAGCACAGCGCTGCCCGCGCCGGGAACGCGCCGGGTGTAGCAGTGGACCACCTCGGGAAACGACGACACCGCGGTGCCTGCAGCCGCCGGATCGGTCACGCAGATCCAGGTCGCGAGCGCGCTACGCCACGGTTCCGAACGTCGGCGGGGCGTCATGCCGAAGCCACGGACGATACCCGATGCCACGAGCTCCCGGGTCCGTTCGAGCACCCAGCGCTCGTCGACGTCGTAACCGCACTCGGCAAGCGTGATGGCGAGCGCCGAGAACGGCCGCTCGGTCACGGGAAGCTCGCCGCGCAGGAGCCGCACGAGCGCCTTCTCGTCGCGGTCGAGCACCGTCGCAAGCGGCACGTCGGCGGAGTCGGAAGGCTCCGGGGCGCCGTCGGCATCGAAGGCCACCGTGACCTTGAACACCTCGTCGGGCAGCACCCGGTAGCGGTCGGCGGCCTTGACGGCGGCCGCGATCTCAGTCTCCGCAATGTCCAGCCGCGCGCGAGACGTCGTGGCGATCGCGTACCAGATGCGGTAGCGGTCCTCGAGTTCGAACACGTGGGTCACGTTGGGCAGGTCCTCGAGGTGAGCAGCAGCGGTCTCCACGCGGTCCTCGGGCACCGCCAGCGCTCCGAGTGCCGCATGATAGCCGAGGGCGGCCGGGGAGAATGCCGCTCCGATGCGCGCGATCGCCCGCCGCGATCGCAGGTACCTGAGCGTCGCAATCGACTCCGCCTCCGCGATGCCGGCACGCGTGCCGAGGTCATCGTACGGGCGCAGCTTCAGCGGCAAGCCGCGTTCGAGCGCAGCCAGCAGCCGTGATGCGTGCTCGTCGAGGAAGTCCGGCATGAAGCCTCCCGTGCCGCAAAGCGGCGTGCGTCGATTCTCGTTGCGTGTGGTTCCGTCACAGTGCTGCACGCCGGCGTGCGCGCCAACCCACGCGGTCACGCCTGACCGATTCTGAACACCCTAACACCCTCTATCGGCGGCCGTCGACCGCCAACCTGGCGCACACAGCATCGAACTGCCCGAGTGCCGCATCTCGCACCGCAGACCGCCGCTCCGCGATCATCCCGGCGAGTTCGGCACGCTGCTCCACGAGCGCTCTCAGGCGACCGAGGAACGCGCCCGTGTCGTGATCGCTGTAGTCGAACGCCCACTCCTCGAGGCCGAACTGGGCCATGACCTCGAGGTACTTGTGACTCCACCCGAGCACCAGCACGGGCACATCAACCGAGAGTGCCCCCACCATGGCGTGGAACCGCGACACGGCAGCACACTCACACTGCTCGACGATGCTGCGAATCGCCGCCGCGCTCATGTCACCGGACACGCCGAACAGACGCCCGGCATCCACGCGCCCGTCGAGCCGCTCGAGGACCTGTCGGATGATCGGGAGGTCGTTGTTGCGCAGCCGATCGGCCGACTCCGCTCTGGTGGCGTTGGGGAACAGCACCACCGCATGCCCGTCGGCGATCATCGCCTCGGCTGCCTCTGCAAGCATCCCGGGGTAGTCCCATCCCTGCGCCACGGCGTGGCCAGCGATCACCGAACTCGGGCACAGGCCAACCACGGTCGTACCGCGCTGCCGGAGCGTCTCGAGCGACGCGGCGAGCTCCCCTGCCTCGGCCTCACCCTCATGCGACAAAGAGTCGCGCGGCTCGAACGCGAACGCCGTGTCCGGCGCGGGCTGCATGCGTGCCTCCGGGAAGTCGATCTCCCGCAGGTGACCGAGTGTGACATCACCGCGTGGCACCACGAGACGGCAGGAGCGAAGCAGACGTGATGCGACCCTGTTGACCGGCGTGCGAAACGGACCGACCGCCTGTGAGAGTTTGAAGACCGGCACACCAACGAGCATGGCGGGCAGGATGGTGAGAACGTTGAAGGGCAGGAACTTCTCGCGGCCGTCGATGAAGGAGACACCGGCGAGATCGATGAGCGCGTCGGCTCGCGCGAGATCACGCGCAGCGGCGGGGGTGAAACGCGCAGCGGCACGGGCCAGGCCGACCAAGCGCAGCAGCCCGAGAAGGAGCGCGAACGGGAAGTGCACGACCACGAGGCTCTTGGGTGTGGCCGCTCGCACCGTTACAGAAGGGTCGCTGATGATCGCCCGGTCGCGTTCGGGGTAGTACGAGTACACGATGAAGCGGGCGTCGGGCAACCGGTCGCGCAGCCTACCAACCGTGGCCTCGAGCATCGCCTCGGCGCCACGGTTGCCGTAGACGGTGGCCGCGATGATCGCGATGGATCTGCGCGCCGGTGCCGCCGCCCCGATCGACTCCAGACCCTTGAGCAGCATCAACCGCAGTTTGAGTAGCCGACGCGGTGTCCGCACCGCCCTCTCAACGCCCTCGGCGGTCTGCGTTGCAAGCGCGGTCCGCACGGCGATGCGCGCTGCCCACCGCTCGTGCCAGCGCACCCTGAGCGAACGTGTGTCGCGCACGCTCAGGCCGTAGCGTGCGCCCACGAGCGCCCGGGCGGTGGTGTTGAAATGAAACGGCGCAACACGGCGCTGACCATCGAGCACATCCTCGATGGGAAGCGGCTGCGTGACGAGCAGGCCCGACTCCTCGGCAGCACGCATGACACGCCGCCCGACCTCGGTCTTCACGATGACCGCAGTGTGCTTGACGGGATCGTCCTTGAACCGGTACGCCCAGATGTCGCCCATCGAGAGATCCGCCCGGTAACCGAAGTGGTCCCCGCACGCGAGACACTTGCGTGCGCACGCGATGTAGAGGTTCTGGTAGAGGTTGTAGTAGGCCGACGGTTTCTCGATCACGGTGCCGTCGGCGAAGGTCGCCTGCATGCGTCCGCGCCAGTGACCGATGCGGAAGCGGAACCCCGTCAGCTCAGCGCCGCCCTGCGCAGCCGCCAGACGCGCGGTGACCGCGTCGATGAGCTCGGGGTTGGAGGTGTGCCCGCAGAAGAGCGCGATGCGCACGCGGATGCGGGAGTCGAGCTCCGGCCTTCGGCGCAGCGCCTCGATCTCACACGGCAGTCCCACGACGGCGAAGCGCCCTGCTGCATCGGCGAGAAGCGGCAGCCCGTCCCGGACGAAGTCGCCCAGCACGTAGGTGCTGCCGCGGGCGCTGAGGATCTCGTCGGGTGTGCGCGCTAGCAGGTAGCGCGCGCGTACATGGCCGTCCTCAACGACGGTCTTGCATACGAGCGCTCCGTCGATCTCGCCGGCCTTCAGTAGCGCCATCAGCACGGAACTCACTGCGCCCCCTGAAGCCGCCGTTTCCCGCACGCCCTCATCAGCGGCGTGCGCGAGGTGTGACTCGAGATGCTCGCCAACGTATGCAGCGACGATCTCCGGCGTCCACTTCACAGCCGTCAGTCGCTCGGCGATACGACCCACATTCACTGCGGCCCACCCCCTTCGGACGAAACGACTCTTCCGGAGAGCGACAGATGGATGCCGGTGACGCGCAGCAGGTAGTACGTGGCCGGCACACCCAACAACAGGAGCCACACCAGCGTGACCGCACGATCGATCACGGATGCCGCAAGTCCCACCCCGGGAGCGATCCCAACCGCGCCGGACCCCACGGCAGCGCCACCCTCCTTGAACCCGAGCGCGCCGGGGATGACACTGAGGCGGGCCGCGATGATGGAGAGCGCCGTGGCCACGACGGCCGATCCGAAGGGCACGGCGAGCGACAGCGCCTCGAAAGCCAGCGCCATGCGCATCGACGCGAGCATGACGAGTGCGAAGTTGATGGCGACCTCCACGAGAAGCAGCCGTCCGTCGCCGAAGATCTCCCCCATACCATCGACCGCGCGGCCCAGCAGCCGGACCATACGTTTGCCGTGCTCGGCGTAGCGGCCCTCGTCGCGCAGGCGCCCCCAGATGACGAGGGCACCGACCATCAGAGTCGGCACCAGTACGAGCGACCATGCGAGGCCCGGCTCACGCGTTTCGGCTAGTAGGAAGGCACCCGCCGAGACCGCTCCCACCCACAGGTGGATCACGGTGCTTCCGGCGGTCAGCGCCGCGAAATCGGCGAGTCGCACCCCGTGCCGGCTCCTCATGATCAGACCGTTGATGACGGTACCAGCCTTCATCGGAAGGTAGTTGAGGGCCGAGACCATGAGCCCGAGAAGCACGGTATCCCTGTACGGCACGTGGCTGTCGAACCGGCGGGCGAGCACCTGTAGCTCGACCCCGTTGGTGACGAACGTGGCGATCGCGCTCACCGAGATGAGTGCGAAGAGGCGCAGGTCGAGCGTGAAGACGGCGCGAAGCTCCTCGGCCTGCGTGGCCAGGATCCAACCTACGAACGCCACGGATGCGATGACGGAGAGCCACTGGACGATCGCCGCGATCCCGATCCGATGCCGCGGCCGGATCCCGTCAGCGTCGGCCGGATCAGTCATCGTGGCGGCCCTGCGACATATCGCTCTCGATATCCATGCGCCGTGTCCGCCACTGGACGTCCTCGAGCAGGCGACGGTTCACGGCCTGCAACTCGGCAATGGCGCCGAACAGCATCAGCTGGAAACCAACGATGAGGAGCACGGCTGTGAGGATCAGCGACTGCACGTGGCCGCCGCCCTGTCCCTGCCAGAAGTAGTACAGGAAGCGCAGGCCCACCAGCACGCCGAGCCCGATGGCCGCCACGCCGGGAAGCGTGAAGAACGCCGTGGGCTTGTAGGTGGCGAAGATGCGCACGATCGTGACGAGCGAGCGACGAACGTAGCCCCAGATGCTCTTAACCAGCCGCGACGGCCTGAGGTCCTCGTTCACGCGGATGGGCACCGACTCGATGGCCATGCCCTGTCGGCCCGCCTGGATGATGGTCTCGAGCGTGTACGTGTACTCACTGTGGACGTTGAGGCGCATCGCCGCACGGCGTGACATCGCGCGAAAACCGCTTGGTGCATCCGGGATCTCGGTGTTGCTCGCAACCCGCACCGCCCAGCTGCCCAGATTCTGGAGGAGCTTCTTGATGCGCGAGAAGTGCGCTATCTCGGCAATCGGGCGGGCGCCCACCACGATGTCGGCACGACCCTC
>JAFGAG010000084.1 GCA_016933785.1 Coriobacteriia bacterium
CCGGTCTGTCCGGTCACCCGGTGCCGGGGATGCCCGAGTGGGTGTACTGGTCCGCTGCCGCCGTCCTGCTTACGTTCTTCATCGTCATGCACCCACGCCTGCTGGGTGCTCTTGTGTCGCTGACCACGGGCGCCGGACAGGCCGCCGGGAAGCCCCTCCGCATGGGCTACCCAAAGGTCGCCGGTCTCGTCGGGTACTACGCGATCACCTGGATGGTGGCCGGGGCGGCGTTCCGGACCCTTGCCGCATCGCTCGTCGGCGATCCCGGCGCCGGGTGGCTGGCGTACTCGGCGTACTTCGCGTTCGGCGCGGTCGTGGGCCTGCTCGTGCTCTTCGCACCCGGAGGAATCGGGGCCCGGGAGGGCGCGCTGCTGCTCGTGCTGGCGGGTCCGCTCGGCGCACCGATGGCCGCCGTCGTCTCCGTCCTGGCACGACTCTGGTCGACGGTCACGGAGCTCGCGATGTCGGCGTTCGCGGTGGCAATGCCCTACGGGGCGTCCACCACCGACGCCGAACCCCCCGGTGAGGCGGGCTCGTGATGTCGGGGCTCGACGCGTACGGCATCGGTGTAGCGCTCGTCGGCGCGCTTGTGGCGTGGCTTCCGTCTGCCTGGGTGCTTGGACGTCGGCTGCAGTGGACGGTCCCCGCGATCTTCGCGGGTGCGTTCTCGCTGGCGGCGGTGGCCACCGGGGTCGGCGGAACCGTGGCGCATCTGCTGGGTGCGACGCTCGATGTCGCGCTCGGTATCGTGCTGGCTCTGGTGCTCGGATCGTTCGTGATCGGGTGGCGATATCGGAGCGAGAGGGGAGTGCGGTCCGGAGTCCAGGGCGTGGTGACCGGGCTGCTCGTCGGCGGGCTCGCCTTCTTCCAGCGGCCCTGGTTCGCATTCACATCCGACACGTTCTATCACCTGGCAGCGGCGCGCTCGCTCCTCGCGACCAACTCTCCGCTCGTGACCGACCCATTCTACCGGAGTGGTACCACATCGCTCGACCCCACCTCCGGGATCTTCCACACATGGCTTGCCATGGTCTCGAGCATGTCCGGGATCGAGGTCGAATACGTGTACGCCGGGTTCGCAGCGCTTGCCGCCGCGGCCGTGGCATGGGCTTTCTGGGCGCTGGCCGAACGGGTGTCAGGGTCATCGTGGGTGGCGACGGTCTGCACGGTCGGGTTCGCTGCGTTCGGGCTCTGGGGCGACTTCCGCATGGCGGGACTGCCCAACCGTTTCACGGTCGCGTACCTCTGCCTCGCGCTCTTCACGATCATCGAGTCCACTGCGGCTCGTCCTGAGCGGCGACGTCTCGCAACGCTCGCTGTCCTGATGTCGGGAGCTGCGGCCCTGCTCGCACATCTGGCCACGGCGGCCGCGCTCGTGATCTATGTCGTCGCGGCGCTGCTCGTCGTCGTGGTCTTCCGACATCGGCTGTCCGAAACCGAGACACGGGGGCCGTCGATGGTGGCGGTAGGCGGCGTGCTGCTCGCCGCGCTGGCCATCATCGGCGCGAAGGCCGCGACCGTGTTCTCGGTGTCGCTCGGCGATGCCGGCGGTGGGCTTCCGGAGGCGTTCGTCTCCATCGGTGCGGGCATGTTCGTCGCACAGCCCGGGAAGTACGTCGGCGGCGGTCCGGTGGCGTTCGCTCTGATGACGGCGGCAGGGCTCTGGGCGGTGTGGCAGGGCGCGCGGCGCCGGAACGGCGCGTCCATCGTGATGGGTGCGTTCATCCTGGTACCGGTGGTCCTGCTTGGATTCCCGCCGGTGACCACGCTTGGCGTGAAACTGTCGGTCTATATGCTCGCGAGGGTGACACTGCTCATGCGGTTCACGCCGTTCCTTGCGGCCGCGTGGGTGCTCGGCCAGGGCGCGCTCGCCGCGCGCGCATCCCGTGATGTACCGGTTTCACGGCAGCGGGTCCTGGCCTTCGCGGTGGGAGCGGCGATCCTCGTCGCGCACGGCCTGGCAAGCTGGCAGTCCACGCAGGTGACCTTCATCCGCGTGCCTGACAGGATGCGCTTCGGCGAGGCGTACACGGTGTTCGAATCGCGCGAGCGGGATATCCGGTCGTCATGGGGGATGCCGGCGCTGTGGGATGCGAGAGCCGCGTTTGGTGACGACTACCCGATCGTGGCCGCTGCCCCTGAGACCGGGTACTACCTGGCGGGGTTGGCCAACGTGGCGATCGTGGCGGCTCCGCCGAGTCATAGCCCGCTCGCGGTCGAGATCGTTGACGGACCCGCCCGACGCGAGGACATGGAGCGACTCCTCGACCCGGACACCTCGACATCCGAACGGCGCGCGATCCTCGATGCGCGGGACGCCGACTACGTGGCACTGTCACCCGGCGTGGACGCGGAAGTCGCTGCCTGGGAGGCCATGCGTGCCGAGACGGATCTCTTCGAGGTCGTCGTGGAGACCCGCCGATTCGTGCTCCTACGCGTCGTGCGGTAGGCGCCCCTACTCCTCGCGGTTGCCGGCGTCGTTGTCCCGGATGGCGGCGCGACGGATCTTGCCGTTCACGGTCTTGGGCAGCACCTCCACGAAATCGACGATCCGCGGGTACTTGTACGGCGCGGTGCGCTTCTTAACCCAGGTCTGGAGCTCGCGCACGAGTTCTTCGCTGCCCTCGTAGCCGCCGTTGAGCACGATCGTCGCCTTCACGGCATGACCCCGGACCTCGTCCGGAACGCCTGTGACCGCGACCTCACGCACAGCATCGTGCTCGAGAAGCACGCTCTCCACCTCGAAGGGGCCGATGCGATAGCCGGAGCTCTTGATGACGTCGTCGTTGCGCCCGACGAACCAGTAGTAGCCGTCTTCGTCGGCCCATGCGAGGTCGCCCGTGTGATACCAACCGTCGCGCATCACCTCGGCGGTGCGCTCCGGGTCGAGGTAGTAGCCCATCATCAGTCCGACGGGTGCGGGGTCGATCTTCGCGACGACCTCGCCGGTCTGACCTGCGGGGCATGGACGCCCGCTGCCGTCCTGGAGTTCGATCGTGTACTGCGGCGAGGGCTTGCCCATCGAGCCGGGCTTGCACTCCATGCCCACCGTGTTGAGGATGCAGCACGTCATCTCGGTCTGGCCGAAGCCCTCCACGAGCGGCAGGCCGGTGTGCTCCTTCCAGCCCTCGAACAGGTCGGGGTTGAGCGCCTCGCCTGCGGTGGTGCAGTAGACGAGCGAGGAGAGGTCGAAACCGCCGAGCCCCTCGGCCATCATCAGCCGGTACATCGTGGGCGGACAGCACAGTGTGGTGATGCGGTACTTCTCGATAGCGCCAAGTATCTCGGATGGCACGAAGCGGTCGAAGTCATAGGTGAAGACACAGGCCTCCATGAGCCACTGGCCGTAGAGTTTGCCCCAGACCGACTTGGCCCAGCCGGTGTCGGCGATCGTCAGGTGTACGCCGCCGTCGGAGACGACGTTGTGCCAGTGCTTGGCGGTCGGGATGTGTCCGAGCGGATACGAGCCACTGTGGAGCACCATCTTCGGATTGCCCGAGGTCCCCGAGGAGAAGTACAGCAAGAACGGGTCTGCCGCGCGCGTGGGAACGCGTGTCCACTCCTCCGACGCCTCGCGCACGCCGGTGTTGAAGTCGAGCCAGCCCTCACGGGTGCATCGCGCGGCGCAGATGCCGTCAGGTGCCGAGAGGGCCGCACCGATGCGGTTGCCGTCGGCGTCGGTCTCCTGGCCCACGAGCATCCCACCGCCGGCACCGTTGACGATGATTCTTGTCTCGAGCGTTGGGCACTGCGCCTGGACCGCGTCGGCCGTGGCCGCGATCTCGCCTGCAGACGTGCAGATGAGCGCCTTCACGCCCGCGCTCTGGATCCGGTAGGTGAGGTCGTGCTCCTTGAGCATGAACGTGGCCGGGACCATGATCGCCCCGATCTTCTGGAGGGCGAGCGCAATGAACCAGAACTGGTAGTGGCGTCTCAGGATGACCATCACCATGTCACCGCGCCCGATGCCGAGCGAGGAGAGGTGGTTCGCGGTCTTATCGCTCCAGCGCTTCATGTCGCCGAAGTTGAACGTGTGTTCCTCGCCCTCGGGGTTGCACCAGACCATCGCGGGGCGATCGGCCTCGACAGCCGCGATGTCATCGACCACGTCGTAAGCGAAGTTGAAGTCGGTGGGACAGTTCACGCCGAAGCGGCTGAGGATGCCGTGCTCGTCGTACGTCTCCTCGACGTACCGGAGGTTGATGTCTCGCATGGGTAAGCCCTTCTCAGTCGGTGCCGGTTCCGGCAGGGGCGGGGCTAGCGGGCTGCCTCGTCGTGGAGCACGACCGCCAGGAACGTGCAGGGCCCGCCTCCGGCGGCGACCATGCCGTGGCCGCGCCCGGAGTCGTAGTAGACGGTGTCGCCGGGACCGAGGTCCTCGACGTGGTCCTCGAAGGCGAAGCGCAGCCGTCCGCTGATCACGTGGTCGATCTCCTGGCCGGCGTGGTGAGAGAGATGGATGGGCTCGTCCTCGGCGCCAGCGATGTAAGGCGCGGTCACCGTGAATGGCTCGGCCTTCTTGCCCTTGAAGGTGGGGGCCACGTGGCGGTACTCGAAGCCCTCGCGGCGCTTGATCGCCAGGCCCTCGCCCGCGCGTACGACCGAGTAGCCCGTCAGGTGCGGGTTCTCGCCGGTGAGCAGCTCGATCATGTCTACGCCGAACCGCTCGGCTGCACGGTAGAGGAAGGTGAACGAGAGGTCGGCCTCGCCGGACTCCATCGCGGCGTACTCGGCCACGCTGCGTCCCGTGGACTCCGCCATCTCCTGCATGGTGAGGTCCATGTCCTCGCGCAGTGCGCGTATCCTGCCAGCGACCTCGGCGATCCTCGGTTCCATACGGCCCCTCCCTGGTGTCTCCAGCACGCTGGCGGGCTCCCGCCGTGCGGCATCTTATGAGCGCGCCCACATTGTAGCGGTTCGCTGTGGCGGCATGTCTTGACTACTAACCAATGTGAGTGAATACTTACTTACACCATCTTACGACCATCACCCGAGGAGCCCACGATGTCCCGTGAAACGACCATCTCCCGCGATCTGGAGACCGCCTGGTTCGAAGCCATACCGGCGCGCATCTCAAGCCGGCGGTTCACCGGCGAGGCCCTGACCTCCGCCGAACTCGACCGGCTCGAGCAGACGTGCGAGCGGCTCTCTACGCCTTCCGGCTCGGCACGTGCGATCCTCATCCGGACCGCCCCGCCCGAGGTCTTCACGGGTCTCGTGGGAAGCTACGGAAGGATCGAGGGGGCGCCTTCATGTGTCGCACTCGTCGGTGCGGATGACGCAGGGCACGAGATCGGCTACATCGGCGAGGCGATTGTGCTCGACGCCACCATCGGCGACATCGAGAGCTGCTGGATCGCCCTGGCATTCGATGCCGAGAGGGTGGGCCCGCTGGTCGGTCTCGCGGACGGTGAGCGGGTGCACGGGATCCTCGCGCTCGGCCATGCCACGGAGACGCCGAGCTTCTCCGAGCGCCTGGGTCGTGCAGCGATGCGCGCGCGGAAGCGACTGCCACTCGAGAAGATCGCGCCGGGTCACGAGGGCTGGCCCGCATGGGCGCAAGAAGCGATCGTCGCTGCGCGACTCGCGCCCACGGGCGCCAATCGCCAGCCGTGCAGGTTCCACATGGATGGAGACGCGCTCGTGATGACCACGGCCCCGAAGCCGTACTGGACGGCGCCGCTCGACCGGGGGATCACGATGCTGCACGCCGAGCTCGGGGCGGCGCATGCGGGCGTGTCCGGTCGCTGGACGGCGAATCCGGCGGGGGACCTGGCGCGGTTCGTACCGCAGTCGGCATCGTGACCCCCCGACCCAGCCAACGCAGCACCATCATCGATGCCGCGCTTGCGTGCTTCGCCCGCAACGGGTACGACGCCACGCGCATCCGCGACATCGCGGAGGCGGCGGGCGTGTCCGAGGGCGCACTGTACCGGCACTTCACGTCGAAGGAGGATCTGGCGCGCGAGCTGCACGTGCAGGCCATGGCCACCTTCTCCGAGGAGCTGCAGGACGCCGCCGATGCTCCCACTTCTACGGAGTCGTTGCGGAAGATGGCTGCACGCGTGCTCACCCTGTACCGCGAGCAGCCCGCTGCGTTCGTCTATGCGCTGGTGCAGGCGCCCCCGGCGGCAGTTGCGAGCATGCCCGATCATCACGAACTGCCCATCGATATCATCGCCAGCGTCATCGAGCGCGCGCGGGTGGAGGGCGGCACGCGCGCCGGTGACTCTCGGGTACTGGCGGCGTGCTATCTCGGCTGCCTGATGCAGCCCATCATGCTGTCGCTGTCCGCTCCGGGGTGTGTGCTCGATGTGCTGGCCGATGACACACAAGACGCCACGATGGTGGATGCTGCGCTCGGGACGCTCGGCCTGGCGTGACGGGGCACCCACGGGGTCGCTCGTGCGTACCTGTATAGGCGGCGAGGTTCTCGGAGATGAACCTCTAGAAGAGGACGTCGGTCGCTTCTCCGGGTGACGGCGCACGATACCCATGACCATCCTACAATCACAGCTGACACACGACCGCGAACAAGGCGAGGAGCACCTCATGTTCGATCCGCTCATGATCGGCCGGTTCACCGTGATCACCGGCCACTACGGATCCGGCAAGACGAACCTCTCCATCAACCTCGCGCTCGACCTCACCGCCACCTACGACGAGGTACTGCTCGTTGACCTGGACGTGGTGAACCCGTACTTCCGCTCGTCGGATTACGCCGTGATGCTCGAGGGACACGGTGTGCGTGTCATCTCGCCCACGTTCGCCGGCACCACGCTCGACACGCCGTCGCTCTCGGCGGCCGTGCATGGTGCGTTCGACACCAGCGGGGCCGTGATCTTCGACGTGGGCGGGGACGACGTGGGCGCCACAGCGCTCGGTCGCTACTCCAAGGAGATCTCGGCCATCGACTACGACATGCTCTACGTCATCAACCACTATCGGAACCTCACGGCCGAACCCGCAGAGGCGGCTGCGCTCCTTACTGAGATCGAGGCTGCGTGCCATCTGAAGGCGACGGGCGTGGTGAACAACTCGCACCTGCGCGACGAGACCACCGCAGCCACCGTACTCGACTCTCTCGACTTCGCCGGGCAGACGGCGGCCCTGCTCGGCCTGCCGCTACGCTTCACGACCGTCCCGAAGCGCCTCGCCCAGGAGATTTCGGGTATACCGGGTGCTGCGGGACTCATGGAAAACGCGTATCCTATCGAGATTCACGTCCGCACACCCTGGGAGGAAGCCTCGTAGGGTGTCGGGCATGTCACTGCCCCGGGGGCTCGCTCCCGTTCTCTGATGAGGAGGTCGTCCGCTCATGCCACGGATCATCGTCGACGGACGCTACTGCAAGGGCTGCGGCCTGTGCGTGGACGTCTGTCCGAGCAAGTGCATCGTGCTCGATCCAGACACGATCACCGACAAGGGGTACCACCCCGCGATGCTCACGGACGAGTCGCTCTGCACCGGCTGCGCGTCGTGCGCGATCATGTGCCCCGACGTCGCCATCACGGTCGAAAGGTAGGGATCACGTGACCGAGAAAGTCTTGATGAAGGGCAACGAAGCACTCGCCGAGGCAGCAATCCGTGCCGGCTGCCGCTTCTTCTTCGGGTATCCCATCACACCGCAGACCGAGCTTGCCGCCTACATGGCCAAGCGCATGCCCAAGGAAGGTGGCGTCTACCTGCAGGCTGAGAGCGAGATCGCGGCCATCAACATGGTCTACGGGGCGTCGGCTGCCGGAAAGCGCGCGATGACGTCCTCGAGCTCGCCAGGCATCTCGCTCAAGGGTGAGGGCATCAGCTACATGGCGGGCGCCGATCTGCCGGGTGTCATCATCAACGTCCAGCGCGGCGGTCCCGGCCTCGGCGGCATCCAGCCCTCGCAGTCCGACTACTTCCAGGCCACCCGCGCCACCGGCCACGGCGATTTTCATCTCATCGTGCTCGCGCCCTCCACCGTGCAGGAGATGACCGACTACGTCTTCCGGGCGTTCGATCTTGCCGACGAGTACCGTACGCCGGTGATGATCCTCGCGGACGGCATGCTCGGCCAGATGATGGAGCCCGTGGTGCTGCCGGAGCCGAAGACGGAGTTCCCCGCCAAGCCGTGGGCCGTCACCGGGCATAAGGGCCAGCGGACGCACAACATCGTGAACTCGCTCCACCTCAAGCCGGAGCGACTCGAGGAGACCAATGTCGAGCGCTACCAGCGTTACGACCGCATCAAGGCCACCGAGCAGCTCGCCGAGGAGTACCGTGTCGAGGACGCCGAGATCGTGGTCGTCGCCTTCGGCGCGAGCTCGCGCATCGTGCGCAGCGCCGTCAACAAGGCCCGCGAGAAGGGCATCAAGGCCGGACTCATCCGCCCGATCACGCTCTGGCCGTTCCCGGCAGATGCCATCAGTGCTGCCACCGATCGCGCCAAGGCGATCCTTACCGTCGAGATGAACATGGGCCAGATGGTCGACGACGTGCGGCTTGTCGTCTGCGGCCGTGTGCCGGTCGAGTTCTTTGGCCGCGCGGGCGGCATCATCCCCACGCCCGCCGAGACGCTTGCCGTGATCGAGCGGATCGCCGCGTCGCTGGAAGGAGGTGCCCGATGAGCAAGATCGTCTTCGAGCGCCCGCATTCGCTGACCGACGCCCAGTTCTCGTACTGCCCCGGCTGCACGCACGGCATCGTCCACCGCCTCGTCGCGGAGACGATGGACGAGCTCGGTATCGAGGGCACGACCGTCGGCGTCGCCCCGGTGGGTTGCTCCGTGCTCGCCTACGAGTTCTTCGGTTGCGACATGGTCCAGGCCGCGCACGGTCGCGCTCCGGCGGTGGCGACCGCGCTCAAGCGCGCGCTCCCCGAGAACGTCGTCTTCGCCTACCAGGGCGACGGCGACCTCGCCTCGATCGGTATGGCCGAGACGGTGCATGCCGCCACCCGTGGTGAGAAGATCACCATCATCTTCATCAACAACGCCATCTACGGCATGACCGGCGGGCAGCTCGCCCCGACGTCGCTGCCCGACCAGGTGACACAGACGAGCCCGTACGGGCGCGACGTGAACGAGGCCGGCTTCCCGATCCGCGTGGTCGAGATGCTCTCCACGCTCGACGGCGTCGCGCTTGCGCAGCGGGTCACGGTGGACACGCCCAAGAACGTGCGGGCGGCCAAGCGGGCCATCAAGAAGGCCTTCGAGTACCAGGTCGAGGGCGTTGGCTACACCATCATCGAGGTGGTTTCGACCTGCCCCACCAACTGGGGTCTCTCGCCGGTCGATGCACTGCAGTGGCTGCGCGACAACATGCTGCCGTACTACCCGCCGGGCGTGTACAAGGACGTCAAGGCCGACGGCTTCGCCAACGTGGCCGAGGCCGCCGCCGCGCGCGCACTCGAGCTTGCCGGGGGAGGCGAGGTCTGATGGCTGCGTCCCTCAACATGCTGCTCGCCGGCTTCGGCGGTCAGGGCATCCTCTTCGCGGGGAAACTCATCGCCTATGCGGGCCTCATCGAAGGTCGCGAGCTCTCGTGGCTTCCGTCGTACGGGCCGGAGATGCGTGGTGGCACCGCCAACTGCAGCGTTTGCCTCTCCGACGAACCGATCGGCTCGCCGCTCGTGCTCGAGCCCGACGTGCTCGTGGCGATGAACCAGCCCTCGCTCGACAAGTTCATCGACTCGGTGGTTCCGGGCGGCAAGGTCATCATCGACTCCACGATGTGCCAGCGTCTGCCCGAACGCGACGACGTGGATATCTTCCCGGTGCCCGCCACCCAGCTCGCCGAGGACAACGGCCTCAAGGGTCTGGCGAGCGTCATCCTCATCGGCAAGCTGCTTCGCGAGATCGGGTTCTGCGATCCGCGCACGCTCGACGAGGCGATCGTAAAGAGTGTCCCGCCCAAGAAGGCGCACCTGCTGCCGAAGAACCGCAAGGCGTTCGAGATAGGCATGCTCAACGAGGACGGCGAATCGGTGCCCGTCTGCTCGCTGCCGGAGGACTGGTCGGTCGAGTAGCGGGCAGGACGCCGGGGTGAGGAGTGGTACATGACCACGCAGTTCAAAGACATCGGGCTGAGGATCAAAGGCCTGCGCGAATCGTGTGATATCTCGCGCGAGCAGATGGCGACCGATCTCGGCATCGACCCGGATACCTACATCGCCTACGAGGAGACCGGCACGGACGTGCCGATCTCGGCCATCTTCCATATGGCGAGCAAGTTCGGGGTCGACCTCACCGAGATCCTCACGGGCATCCCCGCCCGGCTCGACACCTTCCAGGTGGTCAAGGCCGGTACGGGCCGCACGGTGGACCGCTATCCCGGCTACAACTACGAGGATCTCGCCTGGGGCTTCAACCACAAGATCATGCAGCCCCTGCTGGTGACGCTCGATCCCTCCGATGAGCCCGCCGAACTTGTGACGCACCGCGGCCAGGAGTTCAACCTCGTGCTCAAAGGGAAGGTCATCGTCACGTTCGACGACCGGACGCTCGTCCTCGAGGAGGGCGACAGCATCTACTTCAACCCGAACCACCCGCACGGGCAGAAGTGCGGCGGCGACGAGCCGGCGCAGTTCGTGACCGTCATCGTCGAGTAGGATCGCGCATGGACCACGTCATCTCCCGCTACTGCCCCGACCTCGAATTCGATTCATACGAGGATTTCGTCGAGAACTTCCGCGTCGAACCCACCGCCGACTTCAACTTCGGCTACGACGTCGTGGACGAATGGGCGCGCGTGGAGCCCCAGAAGCGTGCGCTTGTGTGGTGCGACGACGATGGCGCCGAGCGCACGTTCACGTTCGCGGAGGTCGCACGGCTCTCCAACCGCATGGCCAATGCGTTCAGTGACCTCGGCATCGGCAAGGGTGACGTGGTCATGCTGGTGCTGCGGCGCCGCTGGGAGTATTGGATCACCGCTGTGGCGCTGCACAAGATCGGCGCGATCCTGATCCCCGGCTCGGTGCAGCTCACAACCAAGGACCTCGCCTACCGGGCCAAGAGTGCCGCCGTGAAGATGTTGGTCTGCGTGGACGACGATTACGTGATCTCGCAGGTGGATGGCGCACGCGGGGACGCACCGACGATCGCGACCTGTGTCGTCACGGGTCCGGCGCGCGATGGCTGGCTGTCGTTCAGCGAGCTGCTGGAGGCGCACAGCGACGAGTGGGCGCGCCCCACCGGCGACGCCGCGGCCGGCGGTCGCGATACCATGCTCATCTACTTCACCTCGGGCACGACCGGCCTGGCCAAGATGGTCATGCACGACTTCCTGCACCCGCTCGGTCACATCATCACCGCCCGGTACTGGCAGCAGGTGCGCGAGAACGAGCTCCACTTCACCGTTTCGGACTCGGGCTGGGCCAAGTTCGGGTGGGGGAAGATTTACGGCCAGTGGATCTGCGGCGCCACGATCCTCGGCTACGACATGAAGAAGTTCGTCGCGGCCACACTCATGCGGAAGGTGCAGGACTACCGCGTCCACACGTTCTGTGTGCCGCCCACGATGTACCGGTTCATGCTGCAGGAGGATGTTTCGGCGTACGACTTCTCGAGCGTGAAGACCTTCGCCACCGCCGGCGAGCCGCTCAACCCCGAGGTCACCAAGCAGTGGGAGCAGTTCACCGGCAAGAAGATCCGCGAGGGCTTCGGGCAGACCGAGGGCCCGGTGCTCGTGGCGACGTTCCCGTGGGTGGAGCCGCGTCCCGGCTCGATGGGCAAGCCGTCACCGCTGCTCAACATGAAGCTCCTGACCGAGGACGGTGTTGAGGCCGAGGACGGTGAAGAGGGCACCATCTGCGTGACCGGACTCAAAGACGCGTACCCTCCCGGCTTGTTCGTGGGCTACTACCACGACCCCGCGATGACCGAGGCGGCCGTGGGCGGGGAGTACTACGACACCATGGACGTGGCCTGGCGGGATCCGGACGGCTACTACTACTTCGTGGGCCGCAATGACGACGTCATCAAGTGCTCGGGCTATCGCATCGGGCCGTTCGAGGTGGAGAGCGCGCTCATCGAGCATCCCGCCGTGGTCGAGTGCGCCGTGACCGCGGCGCCCGACCCAGTGCGCGGCCTGGTGGTGAAGGCCACGATCGTGCTTGCCAGGGGTTGGAGCGGGTCGCCGGAACTCGCCAAGGAACTCCAGGACCACGTTAAGAAGACGACCGCGCCGTACAAGTACCCACGCATCGTCGAGTTCGTGGACGAGCTCCCGAAGACGCTCGGCGGCAAGATCAAGCGAAAGCAGATACGGCACGCGGATGGCGTGGAGGGCTAGGACGGCACCGTGCGCTGAGTGCCGCGAGCGTTGTGGTCTCCGATCGTGACGGTGCCGTCGTCCAGGAGCGCCACGAACGCGTCGACCACTCCGGGGTCGAACTGGCGGCCGCGTTCCTCCAGTAGCACCATTCGTGCGGTCTCGAGCGAAATGCCCTCCCGGTACGGACGGTCGCTCGTCATCGCGTCAAACGCATCAGCGACCGCCAGCACGCGGGCCTCGAGCGGGATCTCCTCTGTGGCGAGCCTGTCCGGATAGCCTGCACCGTCCCATCGCTCGTGGTGATGGCGCACGCCGGGCACGAGGTCGGCGAGGACGGGTATGCCTCCGATGATCTCGGCGCTCACCTGCGCATGTCGCTTGATCTCCGCATACTCGTCCGCATCCAAGGAGGCGGGCTTGAGCAGGATGGCGTCCGCGATGGCGATCTTGCCGATGTCGTGAAGCAGGGCCGCCTGCTCGATCCTGCTGAGTCGGTCGTGCAGGTCGAGGTGTTCGCCGATGGCCACCGCGTAGTCCGCCACGTGCAGTGAGTGGAGCGCCGTGTAGTGGTCGCGTGCATCCACGGCCGCAGTGAGCGACTGGAACACGTTCACCCGGTAACCACTCAACTCCTCGAGCGACGCGGCAAGGCGGGTGCTCAGCTCCGTGACCGATGCGCGTGCACGCTCGGCACGTTCGGCCTCGCTACGGCTGTACAGTCCGTGCATCGCGTAGAGCACGAGGGGCAGGAACAGTGTCTGCGCGTAGTCCTCGGTGAGGTCCTCGGCACCCTGGGAGGGGAACCACATCATCGCGTGGTACAGACTGACCGCAGTCATGATGCCCATCGCTGCGATGAGGAGCAGGGCGAGTCTGCGGTTGGCGGCGTTGCGCGAACCGACCACGACCACGACGGAGGCGATCAGGGTCACCCCGAAGCCGAGTGTGGCGACGATGTCGAAGGCGCGGATCATCACGCGTCCTCGTCGCCGGTGTCAGCGTGAGCGTAGAGCACCGTGACACCCAGCGTCGCGAAACACGCGCCTCCCACGGCGTACAGGAGATGCTCGAGATTGTTCAGGAGGTCGGGGGCGACGAAGCTCTCGAACACGGTGGCCGCGTACGCTCCCAGAATCGCGGAGAGCCCCACGGCGAGAAGAGGCTTGCGGGGTAGACTGATGCGGCGATAGGTCCAGACGACCACGGGTACGAGCGCGATAGCGAGTACCAGGGAGATGATCTCGCTCTGTTGGGCCACTGTGCCCCCTCTGGAGCGGGTTTGTGGGCATCGGTCGGTGGATCGCGCCGCTCGGTTCGAGTATAGCCGACGTCCGGCGTGCGTTTTGCAGGACCGCCCCGTAGAATGTTGTGACCGTTCGTGGCTGCATCCTCACCGGACAGAGAGCCCGTCGTGCGAGCAATCAAGACCATAGGGATACTGTTCGCCGTCGTGCTTGCTACGGCCGCGGTCACCGTTGCGGGCCTCGTCTGGCTTCCCGGCACCCTCGTGCCGGACGCGTCGGCCACGACCTCCGCGGCTCTCTGGCCCGAGGCGACAGCGGAGCGTGCCGTCGTGCAGCCCCTGCCGCCTGTCGAGCGGTTCACCATCCTCGCGGTGGGCGATCTCATGGCACACACACCGCAACTCACCTCGGCCAGGACCGCTGACGGCTATGACTTCGAGCCATGCTTCGAGCCGGTCGCATCACGCATCGCCGAGGCGGACCTCGCGATCGGCAATCTCGAGACCACACTGTCCGGGCCGGAGCGCGGCTACACCGGTTACCCGATGTTCAACACACCTGATACGTTCGCCGAGGCGCTCGTGGGTGCCGGATTCGATGTGCTCACCACCGCCAACAACCACACGCTCGACCGCGGTCCGGCAGGCCTCACGCGCACGCTGGACGTGCTCGACGGACTCGGCGCGCAGCACACGGGTACCGCGCGGACCGCCGAGGAAGCGGAACGCGTCCTGATGGTGGATGTCGGTGAGGCCAGGGTGGCCGTCCTCGCCTACACCTACGGCATGAACGGGTTCATCGCACCTGCGGACAAGAAGTGGATGGTGAACACGATAGACACCGTGAGGATGGCGGCGGATGTCGCGCGGGCCCGGGAGCTCGAGCCCGATCTCGTGATCGTCAGTATCCACAACGGCGTCGAGTACCAGCGCCAGCCTTCCGAGTCCCAGAAGCGCGTGGAGACGGCGATGCTCGAAGCGGGCGCGGACGTGGTGCTCGGCAGCCACCCGCACGTCATCCAGCCGATGGAGACTGTGGAGTTGACGGGGAAAGACGGCTCGACACGCACGGGGTTCATCATCCATTCGCTCGGCAACTTCATCTCCAACCAGCGCGAGCGGTACCGCAACACGGGCCTGCTGCTGAGTCTCGGTTTCGAGAAGGACCTCAGGAGCGGTATCACCACGCTGGTATCCGCGGAGTACGTCCCGGTGTGGGTCGATGACACCGACGAGGACGGCAAGCTGCACCGTGTGCTGCCGATCGGCGATGTACTCGCCGACGTGGCGTACCCCGGTGTGGATACCGTCGACCGGACGCGCATCCAGCAGGCGTGGGATGACACGACCTCGCACCTCGGCGGCAGCACGAGCGCGGCGGCCGACCCTGCGGGCATGCGGTTCTACGATGCGGGGGCATCGCAGTAGCAGGTGCGCGCGGCCGGAAGCCGTGGGACCTAGCGTTCTCCGCCGCGGTCTGGTTCCGGCCCGAAGCGATGCCCGCGGTCAGCGGCATCGATCGCGGTCATGTCCTCGGGGGTGAGCGTGAAGTCGAACACCGCGCCGTTCTCGGCGATGCGCTCGCGATGCACCGACTTGGGAATCGTGACCACGCCGTGCTGCAGCAGCCAGCGGAGCGCCACCTGCGCCGGACTCTTGCCATGGTTTCCGGCGACAGCCACGAGCGCCGGTTCCTCGGCCACGCGGCCCTTCATGAGCGGGGCCCACGCCTCGACGACGATATCGTGCGCCTGGCAGTACGACCTCAGCGACGGTTGCTGGAGCCAGGGGTGCAGTTCGTACTGGTCCACCATCGGAGCGATGTCGGCATAGCCGAGGATCTCTTCCAGGTGATGCTCGAGGTGGTTGCATACGCCGATCGCCCGCACTGCGCCCTCGGCATAGAGGCGTTCTAGCGCACGCCAGGTCTCAGGGGTCTCGGCACGCGGCCAGTGCACGAGGTAGAGGTCGAGGTAGTCGGTGCCGAGCCGCTCGAGGCTGCGTGTGAACGCGGCGAGCGTGTGCTCGTACCCCTGCTCGTCGTTCCAGACCTTGCTTGTGAGGAATATCTCGCCACGAGGCACGCCGGCTGCGGCGATCGCCCGACCGATGCCCTCCTCGTTCCCGTAGAGTGACGCTGTGTCGATGCTACGGTACCCCAGCTCAAGCGCTGCGGTCACCGCGCCCTCCACGTCGCCCCCCTCGGCCGATTTGTACGTGCCGAGGCCGAGCCGCGGCATCTCCACGCCGTTGGCAAGCCTGACGGTATCGTCGAGTCCAGTGAGCATCTCGTCACCTCCTTGTCTCATGATACCCGTCTGTCATGACGTGGTCCGGCGTCCGGCGCCTCTTGGGAATACATGTTGGTGGACATCGGACGTCGAGGAGGTGGGAGCGATGTTCACCGACAGGCACGACGCGGGTCACCGACTGTCAGACGCACTCAGGGACCGGCAGCCCGTGAGCGAGCTCGTCCTGGGTATCCCACGTGGTGGCGTGATAGTGGCCGCCGAGGTGGCGCGCTCTCTCGGCCACGAGCTCGATATCGAGGTCGTGCGGAAGATCGGGGCGCCGGGCGACCCGGAGTACGCGATCGCGGCGGTGGACGCCGACGGCGAGATCATCGGAGGTGAGGGACTCTCAGCGGATGCCGCGTACCTGCGGAGGGCCGCCGCAGAAGCGGGAGAGGAGATCCGCCGACGCCTCGTGGCGTACCGGGGTGACCATCCCGCACCACGCGTGGCCGGACGGTCGGTCCTGCTGGTGGACGATGGGGTCGCCACAGGCTTCACGCTGCTCGCTGCCGTGCGCTCCTTGCGCAGGAGGGGCGCGGCTCACATCACCGCTGCGACACCTGTCGCATCGACGGCCGCCGAGCGAGAGCTGAGCCGGGTCGCCGACGACGTGGTGGCCCTCTGGGTGGACCCTCACCTGCGAGCGATCAGTCAGTACTACACGCGATTCGCACAGGTGTCCGATGAGGAGGTCGTTGACGCGCTGCGCAGTGTGTGGCAGGCCTAGTCGCCGCCTCCATCACCGTCCGGCAGTTTCCCGACCTCGATCTCGATGACGTCACCGCGCTTCGCCGACGCACCCGGGATCGGGAACTGGTTGACGACGATGCCCTCATCCGGGCTCGTGACGTACACGACCTTCGGTTCGAGACCGAGGTCGGTGAGCGCCTTCTTGGCGTCCTCTTCGTTCATCGTGCGGACATCAGGGACGATGATGACCTCGGGGCCTTTGGAGATCTCGAGCGTGATGGTGCGTCCGGCCTCAAGCAGGACGTTGGCGTCCGGCTTCTGCGAGATGACGCTGCCCTTTGCCACTGTGTCGTTGAACGCTTCTGTCGTGGTCACCTTCAGGCCAAGGTCTTCGAGCTGCGCCTGTGCCTTCGCGAGCGTGAGGCCGGTGACGTCCGGTACCGTCACTTGCTCGACACCGAGCGAAACGTACAGGATGACCGACGTGCCCTTGGGGACAGAAGCACCGGCCGCGGGCTCGGTGCGGATGACCAGGCCCTTGGCGACGGTCGAACTATGTTCGTCCTCGGTGTGGTCGTACGCGAGCTCTCCGGTCGAGCGCAGCGCCGCGATGGCATCGGCCTCTATGTACTCGGTCAAATCGGGCACAGCCACTTGGGCGATCCCCTGGCTGACGACGATGTTGACCGCGGTGCCTTCCTCCACCTCATCGCCTGCCGCAGGATCCTGGCTGATGATCAGGCCCGGCTCCACGGTGTCATGGTTCTCGACGCCGACGATGCCGAGGGTGAGTCCCGCAGCCTCGAGCTCGGCTTGTGCCTCGTCCTCGGTAAGGCCGGCAAGCGTCGGCACGACGATGCCACCAGGACCGAACACGCCGAGCGCGTAGGCGACACCGAGCGCAACCACCAACACTGCGGCGACGAGAGCGATCCACGGCCACGGGCTGCTGCGCCGCTCGGGAACCGGACGGATCTGGGGCGCACCGGCCGGCCGGGCACTTGCGGACCGCTCGACTGCGGGGAGCACGCTCGTGTGGCCGGCGTCCACAGCACCCGCGTAGACGCCTCCGCTCGGGATGTCGCCGTTTGCGGCTCGCCGCAGATCATCGCGCATCTCGGCTGCCGAGTCGTACCGCTCTGCGGGGTTCTTGCGCATCGCGCGCAGGATGACCGCCTCGAGCGCCGGCGGGATCGAGGCCCGAACCTGGCGCGGGGGCATCGGCTCGTCGTTCACCTGCTGGAGTGCGGTCGCCACCGGCGTGTCCGCATCGAATGGCGGCCTGCCGGTGACCATCTCGTAGAGTGTGACGCCGAGAGAGTAGAGGTCTGAAGCGGGGGAGAGCTGCCGGCCCTGCGCCTGCTCGGGGCTGATGTACTGTGCGGTGCCGAGGACCGAGCCGGTCTGCGTCATCGTGGTATTGCCGGCGCGGGCGATGCCGAAGTCCATCACCTTGATGGTGCCGTCGGGCGTGAGCACGATGTTGTGCGGCTTGATGTCGCGGTGGATGATGTCGTACCCGTGCGCCACCGCGAGTGCACTGCAGATCTGTGCCGCGTACTCCGCGGCTTTGCGTGGATCCATCGGTCCCTGTTGGGACACGAGCGACTTCAGGTCTGTGCCCTTCACGTACTCCATGACGATGTAGTACGTCTCACCGTCACGGCCCCAGTCGTACATGTTGACGATGTTGGGGTGGGAGAGGTTCGCGGCTGCCTGCGCCTCCTGGCGGAAGCGGGCGACGAACGTCGGGTCGGCCGCGTAGCGGGCGTGCAGCACCTTGACCGCGACGGTCCGCCCGAGAACGTCGTCGACGGCCTTGAACACATCGGCCATGCCGCCGGAGCCGATCTTCTCTATGACCCTGTATCTGCGTCCGAATACGACATCTTCCACGGAAAGACCGCCCTCTCATGCATCCTATGCAGCGCCAGAGCGCCGCCTCATTCTACCGTATGGACACCAGTGCCGCAGCGCGTCTCACCGCGCAGTGTCGAGTGCCGCTTCGAGCACGCCTCTGGCGGCCGGTGCCGCGACGCTGCCGCCCACGCCGGAGTTCTCCAGGACCAGGGCGACGGCCACACGCGGCTGCTCGGCGGGCGCGAAGGCGACGAACCAGGCGTGTGTCTCGACAGACTTCCCCGCCTCTGCCGTACCGGTCTTACCGGCCACCGTAACACCCTCGATAGCCGCACGGCCGCCCGAGCCCGATCGGACGACGCCGATCATCGCCTCTGTCACCGCCTCGGCCGTCACGGGATCGAGCGCTGTGGTCCACGTGCGGGGCGTGGTGCTGGTGATGATCCGTCCGGAACGATCGGTTATTGCATTGATGAGATACGGGCGCATGAC
The DNA here is from genome assembly GCA_016933785.1 of Coriobacteriia bacterium. GTDB lineage: Bacteria > Actinomycetota > Coriobacteriia > Anaerosomatales > Anaerosomataceae > Anaerosoma. The sequence goes on from JAFGAG010000084.1 coordinate 18,831, forward strand.
GACACCATCATTCGCGATGCCGGCCGTTATGAGCGCCATCTGAAGCGGGCTGACCTGTGGTCCGGCCGGGCTGTCGTGCTCACCCACCGGCTGACCCACGCCTGCCCATGCGGTCTCCCACGCGGTCATCTCGGCGGGATCGGGCATGAGCGAGGTCGTCGTCGGCAGGTCGAAGGGTACGCGCGAGCCGATGCCGAACTCCTCGCACTGTGCCACGAGCGCATCCGCACCCACATCGCGTGCGAGCTGGCCGAAGACCGTGTTCACCGAGCTCGCGGTCGCTTTGCGCAGGTCGATCGCACCGTAGGCGCTGCCACCGTAGTTGGTCACCGGCGCGCCACCGATGTCCAGCCGCGCGGGTCCGGTGTACGTGGTCTCGAGCGATGCGACACCGTTCCCGATAGCGGCGGCGAGGGTCACGATCTTGAACGTCGAGCCTGGCGGATAGAGGCTCCCGCCCGCACGGTCGAGCAGCGGGGCGCCGGTCCCATCTCCGGCGAGAGCGCTCCACTCGTCATCGATGGACGATGGCTCGTACGCGGGGTTGGAGGCGTAGGCGAGGATCGCGCCCGTCGTCGGGTCGATCGCCACGCACGCGCCGCGCCGGTCTCCGAGCGCAGCTTCGGCGGCGGCCTGCACACGGGAGTCGATGGTGAGGCGCACGTCGTTTCCGGGAACGGGCGTTCCGGCAGCGGCCTCGATCATGTCGGCGAGGTTGGCGAAGTCTCGCTTGCCGGCGAGTGCCTCGTTGGCGGCCGCTTCGATGCCAGCCCGTCCGTAGCGCAGGCTGTAGTAGCCGAGCACGTGCGCCGCCCGGGTGCCCTGAGGGTACCGTCGCGTGTACGTCTCGCCGTCCCGCATGGAGTCGGCAAGCACCACCCCGTCGGCCGTGATGATCGCCCCGCGCTCCTGACGCATCTCGGCAGTGAGTCCACGCGTGTTCGCAGGGTTCGCGGCCAGCGCGCCTGCGGAGATCACCTGAACGTACGTGAGGTTCGTGATGAGGGCCGCCGTGAGCACCGCGACCATCACGCCAACGCCGGTGAGCCGACGGGTGAGCGCGAACCTGCCGAGCATCCCCGTGCCGCCCGACACCTCCAGTTCGGTGGCCCGCCCGGTACCGGCGTCCCCTGCGCGCATGAGCAGGCCGAGGAGGATGAAGTTGGACAGCAGCGAGCTGCCGCCGTAGCTCACGAACGGGAGCGTGATGCCGGTGAGCGGGATGAGGCGCGTGACACCGCCGACGATCACGAACGACTGCAGGCCGATTATCGCGACGAGCCCCGCCGCCGTGATCGCCGCCATATCCGATCGCGCCCGCGAAGCGGTGGCGAGGCCGCGCAGACAGAACACGAGGAAGGCGATGATGATGGCCGCACCCCCGAGGAGTCCGAGTTCCTCGGCGATCGCCGTGAAGATGAAGTCGGTCTCCACGAACGGTATGCGGCCGGGAAGTCCGCGTCCGATACCGAGCCCGATCATGCGTCCGTCGGCCAGCGCGAAGAGCGACTGCACGAGCTGGTAGCCGCGTCCTGCGGCGTCTGCGAAGGGATCGAGCCAGATCGCGACGCGCTGCTGCACGTGGTCGAACATCGTGTATGCCACGACGGCGCCCACCGCGAAGAGCCCGAAGCCAGTGGCCACGTAGGCGGGACGGCCGGTGGCGGCATAGAGCATGACGAGGAACGTCCCGTAGAACAGCAGGCTCGAGCCGAGGTCCTTCTCGGCCACGAGGACCACCAGGCTGACCGCCCACATGAGCAGCAGCGGTCCGAGGTGCCGCGCGGGAGGAAGCCACACGCCGAGCGTCCGCTTGGTCGAGACGGAGAGCACCTCGCGCTTCTCGGCTAGGTATGCGCCGAGGAACACGACGATGAGGATCTTCGCCACCTCGGCAGGCTGGAAGGAGAAGCCCGCGAAGCGCAGCCAGAGCTTTGCGCCGTTGACCTCTACGCCGATGATGGCGGGCAGCACCAGCAGCACGATGCCGGCGAGCGCGATCGTGTACTTGTAGCGGCCCAAACGTTCGAGCGAGGGCACGAGCGCGAGCGTCCCCACGAGCGCCACGATGCCCGCAAGGACCCACAGGACCTGGCTGGCGGCCAACTCCGGATCGAGGCGGGTGATCGTTGCAAGTCCGATCCCGGTAAGCAGGAACACGATGGGCATGAGCACCGGATCGGCACCGCGTGCGAGGAAACGGGCGGCGACGTGCGCGATCAGGAAGCAACCGAAGAGCCCGAGCGGCACGAGCAGCTGCGGAAGACCCACATCGCCGCCCTGGGCGCCGTGTACGAGCACGAACAAGAGGACCACCGCGGGTGCGGCGGCCAGCAGGAGGAGCAGCTCTGTCGCACGTCGGCTTCGCATAGGCGCTCTACGGCGCCGGAGCCGAGGATGTCTCGGCAGCGCGGAGGCGGTACGTCTCCACCAGTGCGGCCGCCTCGTCCAGGCCGTCGACCTGGATGCTCTGCCCGAGGCGCGCCGCGGTGATGGGATCGAGTGCGCTCACCGGTATCGTGGTGAGGTCGGATCGCTCATGAAGCGTCAGCCCGGCGAAGGTGCCCGGGACGCCCTGGTAGACGGCGACGTAGCCGCCTTCGTCGATGAGGTACGCCTTGGATGCTGCGTACGAGCGAGCGGCCCAGGCCGCACCGCCGACGACAGCAAGCGCGGCCAGCAGCCAGAGCAGCCGCGCCCACACGCTCCGCGCCGAGCCGCTGCCCTTGGAGGTGCGGCCACCGCGTCGCTCGATGTCGACGACCACGACCGTGACGTTGTCCTGGCCGCCGGCCGCGACGGCCCGGTCGATCAACTCGTCCACCGCAGCGTCGGGAGTGGGCGAGGTGGCCAGGACGTGGGCGATCTCCGTGTCCTGCACCATCGATGTCAGTCCGTCGGTCGCGAGCAGCAGCCGGTCACCAGGCGCTGCCTGCGCCTCGAAGGTGTCGGCCATCATGTCCGGGTCGGAGCCCAGCGCACGCGTGATGACACTGCGGTTGGGGTGCACGCGTGACTCCTCGGCGGTGATGCGCCCCTGCCTGACCAGGTCGGCCACGAGTGAGTGGTCGTCGGTGAGCTGTTCGAGCGTGCCGAGGTGCAGCAGATACGCCCTGCTGTCACCGACATGAGCGACGACGAGGCGCGTGCCGTCGACCATGACCGCGGTGAGCGTGGTTCCCATACCCGACCTGCCTCGGCCCGTGGCCGCGGCGTCGATGACCGCCGCGTTGGCTTGCCGGACCGCCCGGCCGAGTGCCTTGAGGTCCGCGGCACGCGGGGCGGCCTCAAGCAGGGTGTCTATCGCGAGCGAACTCGCGATCTCGCCCGCTTGGTGTCCGCCGAGACCGTCGGCGACCGCGAACAGCGGGGGTGCGATCAGGAACGCGTCCTCGTTCTCCGAGCGCACGCGGCCGACGTTGCTGTCGCCTGCGTATCCGGGATCGTGTGCCGCGGTCATGACTTCACCACCTCGATGCGGTTCCGGCCGAGTTCTATTGCATCGCCGCTCTTGAGCGCCATCACGCGAGTGACAGGCTGGCCGTTGAGGAGCGTCCCGTTGGTGGAGCCGAGGTCCTCGAGCACGGGACCGTCATCGGTGACGCTCACGCGCGCATGCGTGGATGATACGAAGTCGTCCGCAATCACGAGGTCGGCGTCCGGAGAGCGGCCGATGAGCACGGGTCCCGTGAGCGGGATGCTCACGCCCGTGATCTCGCGCGGCCCGCGTGTCACTCGCAGTGCGAGCGTCCCGGTGGTGCGCCGCGCGGTGCCCCCGACCATCCCGATACCGGTCCTCACTGCCGCGAGCAGGAACAGGTAGAGCAGGCCGATCAGCACGATGCGCCCGAACAGGAGGACGACGTCGACCATCGCTCAGCTCCCCGGGTCGTGGTAGACGAGCCGGGCCAGCCCGATCTCGATCACATCACCGTCCCGCAACCGCGCACGTTCGATGCTGCGGCCGTTCACGCGGGTCCCATTGGTGGATCCGAGGTCCGCGATGGCCCAGCCTCGATCGAGACGCATGAACGCGGCATGGCGCCGGGAGACGTTCGCGTCGGCGATGTGGATCTGACACTCGGCCAGGCGGCCGACCAGCACTTCGTCGCCACCCAGGACCACATCGTGGCCAAGATCGCCGACCGTGACTGTCGCCATGCCCGGCACGGGCGCGGCCTCCGGCTGCGGTGGCACATCGCGCGCGTCGCCGTGCTCCGGATCCTCGGCGAGCGATGCGCTCACACGGAAGCGTCCGAGCTTGAGGTCGTCGTGTACAACGAAGTCCACCTTCGGGCGCTCGTGCAGGTGGTAGCCGTGCTCCCGGGCGTGATCGGCGAGGTAGGTCGCAAGCTCCCCGGCAAGTGTGGCCCGGAACGTACCGAGCTTGGCGCTGTCTTCCGCCGAGAGGGCGATCGTGTACGAAGTGGGGATATAGACGAGCGCTACACCGAGCGACCGGCCGTCATCCGCTGCGCGGGCGAGCGCCCTGGCGAGCTCGACCGGCTGCACGGGCGAGCGGAAGGCACCGGCGAACATGCCTTCGATGGCGCCGCCGATCCTGTCTTCGAAGTCGGAGAGGATGCCCATGTGCCTGCGCTGTCATCGGGGTCGATGCGGATTCTTCATGATACCAGCGCCGTGGGCACCTGCCGCGCAGGATGTCGCCGGGCTGTTGACAGAAGGCCTCGACGCGGGCAGGGCTCTCACTCGTCGACAGGCCGGGCAGGGGGGCCGAGCGCGATGACGCCGGCCATCAACGCCAAGGCGGCGAGAAGGTCGGGAGCGGCAGTGGTGAGCAGGGCCGTGTTGCGAGCGACGAGGCCCCAGAGGGCGTATCCGCCGGCCATCAGACCCACTCCCGCGAGCATGCCGACCACGGCCCAGGTCCGCGTGAGGCGGCGACACGCCACCGAGCAGGCAGCAGCGGCGCCCGCCCACGATGCGACCACGATGAGCGCACCCGGGTCCGCAAGGACCCCTGAAATGGCCGACGTGGGGACGCCGAACTCCCACGGCACAAGAAGCCACTGCCAGTCGGCCTGCAGCAGCGGCGCCGCGGAGCCTCCCGCTGCCGCTACGATGAGCGTGAGCAGTGCGGACACACATCCCGCCACTGCTGCGGGAAGCGGCGTGAACACGAATCCGGCGAGGAGTGGGGCCAGAGGCGCGCAACGGATGACGGCGAGTACGGGAGCGGCTGCGGGAAGGAGGGCGTCCCCCTGTCCGTGCCGTCCGCGGGCGACCCAGGATCCGGCGATGACCGCGAGTGTCGCCACACCGGCCCACCAAACGGTGGCGACGCCGACGCCGGCTGAGATCGCGATGCCGCCGAGCGCGAGTCCGAGGCCCGGCGCAAGGGCGCCGGCAAGCCCGACGAGCGCTGCGGCGACGAGTGAGGGGGTGGCATCGCCGAGCACCGCTGCCGTCCCGGCCCAGCCCAGCCAGCCGCACACAAGCGCCCCACCCGCGCGCCGGAACCACGGCGCGTACGGCGCGAGCGCGTCCCAGACTCCGAGTCGGCCGTGCTCGCCGTCGAAGTCCTCCTCGTCTCCGAGAGTGTCGTCAAGATAGCTGGCCAGGCGCCGTCTGCCCGCTGCGGCATCCCCGAGCTGTGGTCCAAGGTCCGCGACGAACTCCCCGACCGACGCGTACCGGTCCCCGGGCTCCGGAGCGGTGGCCGTGAGCAGCACCTCGTCGATGTCAGCGGAGAGTGTGGCGTCGAACTCCGAGGGGGCAGGTACCGGCGCCACCTCGATCTTGAAGAGCGAGCCCTCGGTAGTCTCCGCGTCGAACGGGTTCGCCCGGGTGAGGAGTTCGTAGAACAGCGCACCGAGCGCCCAGACGTCGGTGCGCTCATCCACGTGCTCTGCCCGGATCTGCTCGGGAGGCATGAAGCCGATCGTGCCGGTTGCGCCGACCGCTCGGCCGGACGCATCGGTCAGCGCGGAGATGCCGAAGTCCGCGACTTTGACCCGCCCATCGCGCGCCACCAGCACGTTAGCGGGCTTGAGGTCGAGATGGAGCACGCCGTTGTCATGCGCGAATGAGACCGCGGCGCCGACGGATTCGAGCACCCATGCCGCTTCGTCGTCGTCGAGCGGTTCGCCCCGCTCATCGATGATGTCGGCCAACGAGGCGCCGTCGATGTCTTCCATGACGATGTACGCGTCCGCCCCATCGGTGTCCCACTCGTGTACGGTCACGATGGCGGGGTGGTTGAGCATCGCTGCGGTCCGCGCCTCGGCGAGGCCGGTGCGATCGAGCGGACGTCCGTGACGGTCGGTGGGTAGCTTCAGCCGTTTGATGGCCACACGGCGGGCCATCTTGGTGTCGAAGGCCAGCACGACCGAGCCGAACCCTCCCGAGCCAAGGTCGGCCAGCGGGCGATAGCGATCGAGGATGAGCTGCTCTTCCACGGTGCTCCAGTGTCGCTGCGGCTGCTGCGATTGTACGTCAGGCGTCGGCTCTGGAGATGCGAAAGGGCGGGGCATGATGCCCCGCCCTTCGTCGCGCCCGGAACGGGTGGTTCTACTCGCTCACGATCTGCACGAGCTCCAGGTCGAAGGTGAGGTCCTCGCCCGCCAGCGGGTGGTTGAAGTCCAGCGTCACGAACTCGTCGTCGATATTCGCGACCATGGCGTTGACCAGCTGACCATCGGGGCCCTGGAGCTCGACGCCCCAGCCCACCTGGGGCAGGCTCTCGCCGAAGGCGTCCAGCGGCACCTGCTGCCGGGCCTCTTCGATCCGCTCCCCGTACGCCTGCGCGGCAGGTATGGTGACGGTCGTGGTCTCGCCGACCTCGAGTTCGGTCACCGCTGATTCGAAGCCCGGGATCACGGAGCCTTCACCGAGGGTGAAGCTCAGTGGATCGCGGCCGCGGCTGGTGTCGAACTCTGAGCCATCGGCGAGTGTACCGGTGTAGTGCACGCGCACGGTATCGCCGTTCTGTGGTTTCACGAGGGGTTCTCCTGTCGATCGGAAGCAGCGATTCAGCTTCACACTGTACCGTACCTCACGCTGACGTGCTCGGAGGACGCCCGCGACTGACGGTCCGGGCCCTCAGCGTGTGCGGCGCGACAGCACGTGCAGTCCCGCTTCGACCGCAGCGCGTATCCGCGAGACCTCCTCCGAGGTGGGCACGATGATCCGATGGTATGGCGTGCCGGTGGCCCGGCAGAACAGTACGGCGTTGGCGACGAACCCGAGCGAGTAGGTGGCCGATGATGCGATCGCCGCTCCCACGAAGCCGTAGGCGGGGATGAGCGTCATGTAGAGCGCCACGCCGACCACCGCCATGCCGACCGATACAGCCGAAGACACTCCCGGTCTGCCGAGCTGTCCCATGTAGTACTGGCTGAGGATCCGTGACGACCCGAACAGGACCACTCCCGGGAGCAGTATGCGAAGCGGGAGGACTGCGGGCAGGTAGTCCGACCCGTAGAGCAGCCCGATCAGGAACGGTGCCGCGACCCAGAGCGTCACGGCGAGCACACCCAGGATCAGAACCACCATGCGACTCGATGCGGCCACGATCGCCGCGGATGAGTCACGGTCTCGTCCCACCACCTGCGGCATCGTCGCCTGGCTGATCGAGCTGTCCACGAGCCAGAGTTTCTCGGCGAGCGTGACAGCCATGGAATACTGGCCGACCGCCGCGTTTCCGGCACTCGCGTTGAGGATGAACGAGTCGACGCGCAGGGCGGTGTAGTAGACCAGCCCTCCCAGGTACGAGCGGACGCTGTAGGAGAGCACCTCCCGAAGGCGCGGACCGGCGACACGTTTCGAGAAACCATGCACGCGCGCACTGTCGGCAGCCATCAGCAGGGCGGACGCGGTGTACACGACGGCAGTGACCACGACGACCTCGTGGGGGCCGCCGTCCATCGCGAGCAGCACGAACCAGGTGCCGGCGAGTGCCGCCACCGCCTGGGCGGACTGATAGAGCATCGTTGAGCGGTACCGCCCGTAGACCATCTCGAGCCGGATCCAGAGGTTGACGAAGAGCATGGCGGGCAGTGCGCAGAGCGCGGCGACGAACGTGGGGAACGGGACGCCGCCGAGGACACCGCCCGACAACCAGGGCCAGGCGAGGAGCGCTGCTCCGAGAACGACCGCCGCCGGCCCGAGCGTGGCGTAGATGACGTACATCATCGCGCCAGACTCCGGGATACGCTTCTTGCCGCTGAAGAACGTCAGGGCGGAGCCCAGTCCCATGTCCGCGATCCAGGCGAGCATGACGGTCACCAGCAGCGCTACGGAGAGGAGGCCTCTACCCTCAGGTCCGAGCAGCCGCGCCGTCACGATCGACGTCAGGAGGCTGGTGACGACCAGAACCGCCTGAGGGACGAATGAAAGCACGCTGTTTCGGGCGATCGACATGGGATCCCTTGGATGAAGCGCACGTGCGGTCTACCTGCGAGCTGATCGAGAGGCAGTATACTTCACAGCGCTTGGTCGGAAGTCCTTTCGTCGACGTCCCGCGTTCCCTCGTAGAGCGCGTCCACCTGCTCGCCTCGCCGGCGGAACGCGATCTTGAGGTATGTGCCCGGGCTGACGAGCGCGAGAACCCTCGCCACTGCTCGCCGGGTCGGCGTGCCGTACGCTGCCGCGGTCGCCAGCGCATCTCGCCGCGAGATCCGGAGATCGTTCTCCGCCCTGCGGCGCTCGAGCTCCATGCGGGCGAGAGCGGCGCGGATGCGCATTCTGGCCGCGCGCTCCTCCGCCGTCGAGAGCGTGCCGGTGTCGATCAGAGACTGGAGTACGAGCGCCACGTGCTGTGCTTCCCGCTGGTAGTGCGAGGAGAGGCTCGTCGGTGTGCGGTGGTAGAGACCCAGGCACTCGGGGGTGTAGAGATGTCGATGGCCGGCAGCGAGTAGCCGGAGCCACAGGTCGTAGTCCTCACACGCCCTGAGTCGCGCGTCGAACCCCCCGACTTCACGCATGGCTGTCGCGCGAACAGCGCACTGCACGAAGATCGCATTGTGACGGATGAGCCGTAGCAGCCCGAGCGAGAGGGGATGTTCGAACTCGGCGGAGTCGAGCCAACGGGTCCGGACCCCACGTTGGTCGACGATGATCGCGTTGCA
>JAFGAG010000001.1 GCA_016933785.1 Coriobacteriia bacterium
CGAACCGTGGGCTATTGTAACCAGGCTGTTCGCAGCATGGGCCCGTAGCTCAGTTGGTTAGAGCGCACGGCTGATAACCGTGAGGTCAGTGGTTCGAATCCACTCGGGCCCACCATCGAAAGACACGAAGGCCCCGGGGACCGGGGCCTTCGATCGTCTGCGGCCACTACCCTGTGCGGGCGCCATCCACGGTCCGCTGCGCACTAGTACCGCAGGAGCGCTACGGTCCTCGCCTCATGCGGCATCCGGTCGGCACCGAAGAACAGCACCTCGCCACCGTTGGTGAGCGTGTCGAGCGCTGCGGTCTGGAGGAGGTCCTCGTCGGCATCCGGGTAGTCGTCGTACTGTACGATGCCCGAGCCTGTCTCGTCATCCGACCACCAGCCCGCCGCCTCGGATATCAGAAGCGAGGCGATGCGACCCGCCGCAGCCGCTTCACGGATGGGCTGCGGCCCGGTGGTGACCTGGGGCGACGCCCAGGCTTCCGCGATGGTCTCGAGCGTGGTCTCTCCGGACCGTCCGAACGCCTCGGCCGCGATCGCCCACGAGCGATCACGCAGAGCCTGGTCGCCGAGCGCATCGGGGTTGCCGGTGACCGCCTCTGTCAGAAGTGAGGGGCAGGTGCTCACCTCATGATAGAGGGGGATGAGGTAGTCGACGCCGGCGAGCACGAGCGGCGCATGGTCGCTGCCGAGGTGTTCGTGAAGCCCGCGATCGATCTCGCGGAAGAAGCGAACGAGCTCGTCTTTGCTGTCCGTCTCACCGGTGCCGTGGAAGACGGCAGGACGCCGACCACCCGATCCGCTCGTTCCAGTGTGGAACTGCAGCGAACTCTTCTCGTAGTCCTCCCATTGCAGTGCGTCGCTCAAGCTCTCGGGGATGTGCTCGGAAGGTACCTCGGCAAGGGAGGACCGGTCGCCCTTGAGCAAGCGCACGCGCTTCTGACTGAGCGCGAGGACCCAGTACACGTCGTCTCTGCCGAGCAGTGGCAGAAGCGGCCGGACCCAGAACCGACGGCTCACGTGCACGTGTTCGGGTACCGGCACATCGAGCTGGAACACGTGGGGGGTATCGTCGCCGAGCAGGACCGCGAGCCCATCACGCGACCGGAGCCACAACGGCCGGTCGTCGAGCAGCGCCCGGGCCGGCGCAAGCAGCCGCTCGGCGTCGGCGGCCTTGAGCCCTTGCGCCTCGAGCTCGGCCTGCGCCCTGCGCGTCAGGTTCTTGAGCCGGGTGGAGTCGGCCTCCTGACTCCCGGGGCCGAATCGTTGCGTGGGCAGGAAGATCGACACCCTCAGTCCCGGACCCGGCTCGGCGAGCCGCTTGATCGTGTCGAGCGACACAGCGTCCATGCTGCCTCCTCATGATCGGGTGCAGGGTACGCAAGGTCAGCCGGTCATGCGGACACGGCGACATGAGTTGATATACCCACTCGGCCGCAGCGGGGACGGCATGCTATGCGCCGAGCATGCCCACGATCACCCGGTGGATCGCGCCATCGTCGATCAGCGGAACCCCGGGCGTCTCCCGACGCACACCGTCGAGCGTCACGTGGGCCACTCCGCGGTTCACACCACGGGGGTTCTCCACCGTGATCTCGTACGTCGCGGATCCGTGGCGGAACGACGCGGAGAATCCGGGCCACGTCTTCGGGATGCACGGGTCGATCACCAGCAGGCGCTCACCAGCCCGGGCCTCCGTGCGTATGCCGAGGATCTCGCATACGACCGTGCGGTAGAACCAGGCCGCTGAGCCGGTGTACCAGGTCCAGCCGCCCCGGCCGGTGTGGGGGTCGACCGAGTAGACGTCGGCGGCGAGCACGTACGGCTCCACCTTGTACCGCGCCACCCCTTCTTCGTCGAGTGTGTGGCTGAGCGGGTTGATGAGGTTCAGCAGCGAGACCGCCTCATCCCCGTCGCCCAGCCGCGCATAAGCGAGCGCGACCCAGAGCGCCGCGTGCGTATACTGGCCGCCGTTCTCGCGCACGCCTGGCACGTAGCCTTTGATGTAACCGGGGTCATGCTCCATGCGGTCGAACGGGGGCGCGAGCAGCGCGATCAAGCCGTCGTCCCATCGGACGAGCTCGCTTTCCACGCTCTCCATGGCACGCCGCGCCCGGTCCGGATCTCCCTGGCCGGAGATCACCGACCATGCCTGGGCGATCGCGTCGATGCGGCACTCCTCGGCGCGCGCGGTGCCCAGAGGCGTGCCGTCATCGAAGTACGCGCGGCGGTACCAGGCGCCGTCCCAGGCGGTGCGCTCGGCGGCCTCGATGAACGAAGCGGCGGTGGCGCGCAGGCGCCCGGAGGCATCGGTGTCGTTGCGCAGATCGCATACGTCAGCGAAGCCACGCATGGTGACGTCGAGGAACCACGCGAGCCAGACGCTCTCGCCCGTACCTTCGGCACCGATGCGGTTCATGCCGTCGTTCCAGTCACCGCCGCCGATGAGGGGGAGTCCGTGCGGCCCGGCCGGGGCAAGCGCGAGTGCAGCGAGGCAGTGCTCGTACACGGTCCCGACCCGCAGGGATGGCTGCGGTTGCAGGTAGGCGTCCTCCCGGCCTTCGGGGACCGCAGGGCCCTCGAGGAACGGGGTCTCGATATCGAGCACCGTGAGATCGCCGCTGGTGCGGACGTACTCGGCCACCACGAACGGCAGCCAGTGGCGGTCGTCTGTGAAGCGGGTCCGCACGCCGCGACCTGAGATGGGCTGCCACCAGTGCAGCACGTCGCCTTCAGGGAACTGGTGCCGGGAGGCCTCGATTATGTGCTCACGCACGAGCCCGGGCTGGCTGTCGACGAGCGCGAGGCAGTCCTGCAGCTGGTCGCGAAAACCGAATGCGCCGGACGACTGGTACGTGGCCGTACGGCCCCAGGTGCGGCATGCCAGCGACTGATAGAGCGCCGAGGGTACCATCGCGTCGAGCTTGGGATCGGGCGTCCGCACGGTGAGCGCGCCCAGCCGCTCACCCCAAACGCGCTTCACGGACTCGAACTCGTCCTCGACGGCTCCAGGCTCGCGAAGCCGTGCGAGGAGCGCGTGTGCCTCGGGGATCGTCTCGGTCTGGCCGAGCATGAAGACGACTTCCGCGCTCTGCCCGGGACCCAGTGCGACCGGCCGCATCAGCGCCCCGCAGTTGTCGTGGAATCGTCCCGTCAGTCCGCCCAGGTGTGCGCGTCGCATCGCATCCGGGGAGGTGGGCGAGCCGTTGCGTCCGATGAACTCGGTGCGGCTTGCGGTGTACGACCCGCCGATCACATCGGAGGCGACGAAGGCGGGACGTCCGGGGAAGTCGAGGTTGAACCAGCTGTGCGCCATGAGCGCGGAGGCGGTGTCGTCCCACCAGGTCACCACGCGCTGTTGTGCGGCACTGCGGGAGTCACCGAGGCTCCACTCGACCAGGTGGGTGACGCTGAGCGAGCGCGGGGTGTCGCCGAGGTTAGTGAGGCGCAGTCGTGCGATGCGGACGGGCGCCTCGTGGGCGACGAACCAGTCGAGCGTGTGCGCGATGCCGTGCGTGGCGTGCTCGAATCGCGAATACCCCCGGCCGTGGCGGATGACGTGCACGCCATCGCCACGCACCGGCAAGAGCGTCGGGCTCCAGAACTCGCCGGTGGCTTCGTCGCGCACGTACAAGCACTCGCCCGTGCCGTCGGAAACGGGGTCGTTGTTCCAGGTGCTGATGCGGTTCTCGTGGCTGTTCTCCGCCCACGTGCAGCCGATCCCGGCCTCTGATACGAGCGTGCCGAACCGGGGTGTCGCGATCACGTTCGCCCACGGCGCAGGGGTGGTCTGGCCAGGCTCGAGCACGATCACGTACTCGCCCGTCTCGGGGTCGATACCTCCGATGCCGTTGTCGAAGCGCAGGGCCGGGCGGGGCACCGCAGGGTTGGGGTGCTCCACGGGTTCCGCGGAGGGAGAGAACGCGTACGGAGGATCGGGGTGGTGGGCTCGGCGGTCGAGCTGCAGTGCGATCGGTCCCCGATCCCCCTCGATGACCACGCGGGCGACGCTCTCGAGGAGGTTGCGCACCTCGGGGCGCACCTGGTCGGCGGTGCGCAGGAAGACGCCCCCGGGGCGGTCGGTGAGCTGCAGCGCATGGCCGGTGCGGAGCAGCGTGCGCAGGCGGCCGTCGAGTTCGGAGGCGTACCCCGTCGGCCGTGTGTTAAGGATGACGAGGTCGGTCTCGAAGCCCTTGCTGCGCCAGTACTGATGCGCCAGCAACGCCTGGCGGGCGAGCGGCGTCTGATCGACCTGTTCGATCTTGAGGAGCAGGATGGGGTAGTCGCCTGAGATGCCGATCTCCCAGAGACCTGCTATGGGTAGCTGGTTCTCGACCTCGGTGTGCACCTTGAGGCGAGAATACGGATCGGTCAGCAGCAGGCGGGACGCGAGCCGCAGGTACGTGACCGATTCCTCCGGCGTGATGCCGAGGTCCCTGAGCTCGATGCGACCGGTGGACCACGCGAGGTCGGCGGCACGCTGCGCGTTGCCGATGTCATGGTACTTCTCGGCGAGGAACTCGATGCGCTCGCGCGACTCGGCTGCACCGGTGATGAACGCAAGGCGTGCGGTCTCGCCCGGCGGCACCACAAGCGGCTGTCGGATCGCACAGATGGGGTCGAGCACCGCCCCCGTCGTACCGGAGAGCCGGCCCCCGCCGACGATGGCGTCCGCGTTCGCAGGTGTGTTGAGCCGGCCGAGGAACGCCGCGCGGTCGGTCTCGTACGACCACGAGCACGAATCCGGTGAGTCGCATGCGAGCAGGTGGATGCCCCAGTGTCGTGGCTCCTCGGAGGAGCGCGGCCTACGCGAGAACAGCAGCGCCGTGTGCTCTTCGAGGGCCTCGGTCTCGACGAAGAGGTTGCTGTACGCCTTGTGCGCGCGGTCGGCCCCGCGCGGAGCGAGCGTGACCTCGAGGTACGAGGTCACCTCGAGGGCGAGCGGCGCGTCGCCATGGTTGGTGACGGTGATCCGTCTGACCTCCACGTCGTCTTCAGGTGAGACGATGATCTCTGTGTGGGTCTCTACGTCGCCATCCATCCGGCGGAAGTCCGCCTTGTCCGCCGAGAATGTGACGTGGTAGTCGTCCGGCTCGGCGAGCGATGGCTGGAACGTCGCCGACCACGCCTTCCCGCTTTCCACGTCCTTGAGGTAGAAGAACGTGCCCCAACAGTCGCGCGTGATGTCCTCGCGGTAGCGCGTCACGGTGCGGTCTCGCCAGCGGCTATAGCTGCCGCCTGCGTTGGTGACCATGACCGAATACGAGCCGTTCGACAGGAAGTGGGTCGCGGGGACGGGAGTGCTTGCGATGGGGTAGGCGCGGGTGATGGGTGGCGGCACCTCTCGCACGGAGCGCACGAATTCGACCTCTTCGGCACGGGGCTCGGCGACCTGCACGCGGCGCGGCACGCGCTCCTGCAAGAGCAGCTCGGTCGAGGCGACGAGCGGGTCTTCGTGGAAGCGCTCCTGCATCCGGAACCCGCAGAGCATGTTGCCGAGGGACAGCATGCTCATGCCCTGGTGGTGCGCCATGTACGCCTTGACGATCGCGCGTTCCTTGCCCGCAGGCACCCGGCCGGGCGTGTAGTCGATCGCCTCGTAGTAGCCGTACCAGCCCTCGGCTCCCTGGCGGGTGAGGACGCTGAGGTTCTCGAGCGCCTCGCGTGGGGCGACCATGAGCGCGAGCACGGTGGCGTACGGTGCCACTACGATGTCGGCCGAGAGACCGCGCTTGAGGCCGAGGCCGGGGACGCCGAACGCCTGGTACTGATAGGTGAGTTCCACGTCCTTGGCGTTGAACGCCGACTCCGAGACGCCCCACGGCACACCACGCTGCCTGCCGTACTGGATCTGCCTGCGCACCACATTGGCGTAGGTGCGGTCGAGCAGCGTGTCCGGCCACGTCTTCATCACCAACAGCGGCATGAGGTACTCGAACATGCTCGCGCTCCAGCTCACGAGCGCGGCGCCACCCTCGGTGCGCGTGACCGCTCGGCCGAGGCGGAACCAGTGCTCCTGCGGCACGTCGCCCTTGGCGATCGCGAGGAAGCTCGCGAGGCGGCATTCGCTCGCGAGCATGTCGTAGTAGGAGTCGTCGAGGCGTCCCTCCGCAGTGTTGAAGCCGATCGAGAAGAGCAGCCGGTGCTCGTCGAAGAGCATCGCGAAATCCGTGTGCTCCCACATCTCCCGGGCGATCTCGGCCGACAGGCGCATCCTGGCGAGCAGCGTTCCGGCGCGCTCACGCGCGGCGCGGATGCCGTCAGCTACACGCGCCGCCCATTGCGCATCCCCGTCTGCCGAGGCTGCCGTCGCATCAAGCGCTTCGAGTGCGCCGCTGAGCCCTTCCGCCAGACCGGCCAGGCTCGGCACGTGTCGGAAGAGTGGGTCGAGCGCCGGGTCGGGGTCGCTGTCGTGCGAGCCCGCAGCGGCGAGTACGTCGGTCGCCCATGGCGCGTTTGTGTCAAGCGCGCTGAGCGCGGCATCCACCAGCTCGCATACCGAACGCGCGGAGGCCGTCGCTTGCGAGGCGAGCGCGTCGTCACCCCCGGTTTCGGCGAGCCGGCGGGCACGCTCTTCGATCGGAAGCGTGAGGGACCGGAGCGCTTCGAGCAGCGAGCGCCACTCGCCGAGGTTGGTGGGAGCGGTGTCGAGCGCGATACGCCGGACGGTCTCCTCGAGCGCAGTCCGGATCTCGGCGCGGTCGTCGTGGGTGGGTTTCGCACTCCGGGCAGCGGCAAGGTCTTCAAGCGCGAGACGTGCGGTGTCGGCGATCCCGTCGAGCAGCTCAGGTCCGAGAAGGGGCCGCTCCGTGGCCTCCAGCAGCGCGACACGGAGCGCCAGCAGGTGTCCGGCGAGGTTGCCCGAGTCCACGGTCGAGACGTAGGTGGGACGCAGCGGCTGCAGGGTGGTCGTGTCGTACCAGTTGTAGAAGTGCCCGCGGAACCGCTCCATGCCGGTCATCGTCGTGAGCGTCCGCGACGTGTACTCGGCGAGGCCTTCGACGGTGACGTAGCCGAGGTCGTAGGCGGTCACCGCGGAGAGAAGCTGCAGCCCCATGTTTGTGGGGGAGGTCCGGTGGGCGACCTCGCCCTTGGGATCTTCCTGGAAGTTGTCAGGCGCGAGGTAGTGGTCTCCGGCCGTCACGAAGGTCTCGAAGAAGCGCCACGTCTTGCGGGCCGTGCGCCGCATGCTGGTGATGTCCGATGCCGTGGTCTCGGGCGAGGGAGGTGGCGTGGGCCTGCTGGCGCGCCATGCTGCGACCGGAGCGAGCACCCACGCGCCGAGGAGCGGCAGGAACGGCAGGATCGCCAGGGGCCCGGCGGCCACCGCGATGACCGCAGCGCTCGCGCCGACGAGCGCGACCGAGGGCCACATGCGGGTCGTGAACGCCTGAAGCACGCCGACACCCAGGCGCTTCTCGGTCTCAGCAGCGGTCTCCCACTCCAGCAACCCTCGTCGGCTGACGGACATGCGCCAGAGCGCGCGCGCGATCGCGTCGGTCATCAGCTGCGCCTGGTGCGGTATGACCGCGATGTTGAGCGCGGTGCGCAGGGTGTCCCGGCGGATATCGGAGAGCATCGTCCCCCGCTCGCTCCGGGTGTCGGCAGGCGAGCGGCGCAGGAGTGAGTCGGCCATCCCGAAGATCAGCGGGAAGAGCAGGATTCCCGCGACGATGCCGAGGAAGGCCCACGATATGGCGGGAAGGAGGGCGAAGCCCACGAGGACGAAGAGCACGGTGGCCAAAGGCGCCAATGAGCGGCGCAGGTTGTCAGTGATCTTCCAACGGTGGAGGTTCGTGAGGGGGTTTCGCTCCTTGCCGCCATCTATCGGCACGCGTGGTAGGAGCCACGGGAGGGTCTGCCAATCACCGCGGACCCACCGGTGGAGACGGGCGCAGTGCGAGATGTAGCTCGACGGCTGATCGTCGTAGACCTCGATGTCCGAGGCGAGCCCGGTCCGCAGGTATGAGCCCTCAAGCAGGTCATGCGAGAGGAGCGTGTTCTCGGGGAACCGGTCCCCGAGCACGGCATTGAAGACATCGACTTCGAAGATGCCCTTACCTGTGAATGAGCCTTCACTAAAGACGTCCTGATACGTATCGGACACGGCACCAGCGTACGGGTCGACACCGGTCACTCCCGAGTAGAGCCAGGCGAAGAGGCTGTCCTCGGATCCTTCGAGCGACATAGCGACTCGCGGCTGTATGAGCCCGTAGCCACGGCGGACCGTGCGGGTGACCGGGTCGACCTCCGCGCGGTTGAGGGGGTGTGCGATCGTCGCGATGAGCTTGCGTGCGCCGTCGCGCGGCAGGATCGTGTCGGTATCGAGCGTGACGACGAAGGTGACGCCCGCATACCCGGCGGAATCGGCGTCCGCGATGATGAACGAAGTGTCCGTCGCACCGCGCAGGAGCCTGCAGAACTCCGTGAGCGCTCCGCGCTTGCGCTCCCAGCCCATCCACGTCTGGTCGGCCTCGCTCCACGTCCTGCCCCGCACGAACAGCATGAACGGCCGGTCGCCACCATTGCCGTAGCGCTCGTTCAGCTCGGCGATCCCCGTCCGGGCCGCCTCGATCACGGCGCTGTCCGCGGTCGCGCGCTGCGCGTCACCGCCTCGCAGGTCCGCGAGGATCGCGAAGCGCACGTTGGGGTCGCGGTTGGCCAGGAAGCCGACCTCCATGTTGTCCACCACATGCCGCGCCGCGCCCGGCGAAGCGAGGAGTGCGGTGTAGACGACCATGGTCTGGTGTGCGCGTACCACTGGCAGGCGGTGGTCGATCTTCGCAAGCGTCCGAGGAGGCCAGAGCCACGCGGCCAGCCGGTTCGCGAGCGTCATGCCGACGTCGGAGAGCGGGATGAAGCCGAGAAGCCCGAGCACCACGCCCACCCAGGTCCGGCCCGTCGCGGCGGTGGCGAACCAGCCCGTGGCGACAACGAGGAGTGCGGTCGTGACGCCCAGGGAGCCCCAGTAGATCACGCCGCGCGCGGCCAGCGGGCCGCGGTGCATGCGCTCGCGGAACCGCGGCCGGTAACCCACCGCACGCTCGAACACATACCGGCCGTCACTGATGAGGTAGTGCCCCACATGCGCCCTGCGTGTGTCCGTGGCGTCGGTGGCGAGCGCATCGAGGCAGTGGCTGACGACCGCCTCGGCCACCTCGATCTCATCGAGTGGTCCGCGCTCGGCAAGCTCTTCAACAGTGTGGCGCAGGCGATCGCGACTGACGAAGTCCATGCGCCCGTAGATGCCGGCGGGATCCTCTCGCAGCACCTGCTCGACCACGCTCACCCGCTCGAAGAACTCCCGCCATTCAAGCGCGTCGAGGAAGCGGATGCTCGTGATCGCGTTGGCGATTGACACCTGATCAGCCGCTTGGTGCTGGTGCTCCGCCATCGTGAGGCGCTCGAGATCGGCGCCATGGCGCGCGAGAGCCGCCTCGAGCCAGTCGGCCAGCTGCTCGAGGCCGGTCTCGTGACCGGTGAGCCGCTGCGAGAGCCGGAGCAGGAACGCCGGCGGTGCGTCGGCGTGTGCACGGCCGAGCTCGGCGATGCGCTCGGCGACCTCGACCGCGCTGCCGTCAGCCGCCATGACGAGCCGGTCGGCGAACCGCTCACCACCGACGACGGCCTGATGGCTCACGAGAATGCGCCTGCCCAGCCGCCTGAGGTTCTCTATGAGCGCGGCGCGGAGCATGATCGGGACCGCCCACACCTCTCCGATGGTGAGTGGTGTGGCATCCTGATAGGCCATCGTGAAACCGACCAGCGTGTCTTCGTCTATGCGCGAGTCGGTGTGTGAGAGCAGCGTCGCCATGGCCTCTGTGAGCCGTGGATAGCTCTGGAACGGTCCATCGGTCAGCCGGGGCAGCTCCGCGCCGTATCGTGCAGGAAGGTCCTCGGTCACGAGGGTGATCTGTTCCTGGACGAGGTAGTAGTTGTCGAGCAGCCATTCGGCCGCCGGTGCGACGGGGATGTCGTCGCGCGCGTCGGTGACGAGCACACGGTAGATGGCGGTAAGCTCCTCCGAGGCGCTCTCTACCAGACCGAGCACCGGGGTGCGGCCCCGTGAGGGGCCGACGGTCCACCGTTGTCGGCCCGCGAGCGCTCGTGCCGCTGCCGCGAGGCGGTCTGCCCCGAGCAGCTCCTCCCGGAACGGCTCGTCAGCTCGCGGACGCACTGTATCGGCTTGGTGGCTGATGGAGGATCACCTCGCGGAGGGCTGTCGTGACCGAACGGCGGACCAGGTCGCACCAGGCCTATTGTGCCACGACGCGGCTCACGATAGGCGCTGGAAACGGCACGCCCGTTGCTGGTGCGATACCCACCAGGGTATAGTCCGCAGATCACTCACGACCGGAGGTCAGATGAAACGTCCGCACTTGATCGGTCTCGCGATAGGCGTCGTGGTTCTAGTGGTGGCGGTGATCGCCCTTTCCGCAGGCGCACCTGCGCCCGGTCTGATCGGCAACGGCGACCTCACGCGGCTCGGCTCCGAGGGTGCGCGGATCGTCGATGTCCGCACCGCGGCGGAGTTCGCTGGAGCGCACATCGAGGGCGCCGAGAACATACCGCTCAGGGATCTGCCGCAGGCAGCCGAGGGCTGGGATCGCGCCGAACCGATCGTCTTGTACTGCGCCGTGGGCGACCGGAGCAGCAGCGCCGCTGAGCTGCTGCAGTCGATGGGCTTCGAGCGCGTCTACGACCTGAGCGGCGGGATCGCACAGTGGGAAGGTGCGCTTGCCGGTGGCGCTCAGACTGCGGCCGCCGAACCACCACAGGTCGCCACATCGGGCACGCCGGTGATGTACGAGTTCTACACCGATTGGTGACCCAGCTGCCAGAAGATGGTGCCTGTGGTCGACAGGCTGAAGACCGAGTATGAAGGCGTCGTTGAGTTCCGCATCATCAACGTGGAGTCCGATCCGGAAGGTGGGCGTCTCGCGAGCGGGTTCGGGATCCAGTACGTCCCGTCGTTCGTGTTCCTCGGCAGCGACGGTAACCAAAAGGATCTGCTGGTCGGTGAAGTCTCCGAGGAGCAGCTGCGCGCCTCGCTCGATGCTCTGCAGTGACGACTCGCATAAGGATGACCGAGAGCGGGTAGAGACCTGATAGGACGTTCTTTGCTCCCGGATCAGGATCGAGGTGGATCGATCGAACCCATGACGTGCTGGTTTTTCACCAGGGTGGCCGATGAAGGATCCCGCCGGGCATGCGCGTGTGCATGAGGTTGAGTCTCAGACATTCGAACGGTTCGGTACGTGTGTTTCTTCTGTCAGATCGACGATGCAGGTGCAGGACCGCGTAGGCGTGACGGGATACCGGGCATAAGCCTCTGTGACCTGCGGGGGTGCGGCCGGGGGGCGGAAGCGTCCGCCGGACCAAGAGCTCTCAAGGATGGCCCTTTGGAGGGGCGACTCGGGCGGTGCGACAGTCACCCTGGTTGGTGGACTCGGCGGCGGGTGCGCGGCAGACGCACACCCGCCGCTTTCGTCTGTGCGGCTTCAGTGAGCCGTGTGTCAGGCAGATGCGCCGGACGCAGACGCTCCCGGCCGGGGGTCGGTGACGCAGCGGAGCTGCAGGATGCTATACTTCCGTACTGCATCGTGCCTTCCGATGCGTTCGGGGCCCATAACTCAACGGGAGAGTGCCACCTTTGCAAGGTGGAGGTTGGGGGTTCGAATCCCCCTGGGTCCACCAGGTACACACGCGGCCGGTCACCCGATTCGGGGACCGGCCGTTCGCTACAAGCGAGCGGTTCAGGGGTAACAACACTCGGTGTGCATGCCGCCGGAGACGGCGGCCGGTCGATGTGGACATTCGGAGGTATAGATGGTCGCGATCGTGGAAGTCGCCGGTCTGGTGAAGCGTTTCGGCGAGCTGGCGGCCGTGGACGATGTCTCGTTCATGATCCGGCAAGGAGAAGTGTACGGGCTGCTCGGCCCCAACGGTGCGGGCAAGACCACGACCATCTCGATGATCTCGTGCCTGATCGACCCCACCGCTGGATCGATCACGGTTGACGGTCATGATGCCGCTCGCGAGCCGGGCGCGCTCAAGCAGTCCCTCGGTGTCGTCCCGCAGGAGGTGGCGCTCTACCCGACGCTGACCGCCGCCGAGAACCTCCGATTCTGGGGCAGCATGTACGGTCTCCGCGGCAGTGCGTTGGATCGTGCCGTCAGCGAGGCGCTCGATCTTGCGGGCCTGGCGGATCGGGCGAAGGAGCGCATCGAAAAGTACTCGGGCGGTATGAAGCGGCGGATCAACATCGCGGCGGGCATTCTGCACAGACCCAAGGTGCTCCTCATGGACGAGCCCACGGTGGGGATCGACCCGCAGAGCCGCAACCATATTCTCGAGACCGTCAAAGGACTCAACGCGGCCGGCATGACCGTTCTCTATACGAGCCACTATATGGAAGAGGTCGAGTACCTCTGCGACCGCATCGCGATCATGGATCACGGGCGCATCATCGCCGAAGGCACACTCAACGAACTTCGCGACGTGGTCGGCGGGATGGACGTGGTGGCGGTCAAGGTGGCCGGCGTGTCTCCGGGTACGCTCGACCGCGTCCGCACGATCGAGGGGGTCGAGCGAGTCGAGGGGACCGACGACGTGCTCGAGGTGCTCACCCGGAGCAGCGGCTCAATCATGGGGAGGCTCGTGTCCACACTCGAGTCCGAGGGCGCGCATGTCACTTCAGTGTCCGTCACCGAACCGGATCTCGAGAGTGTGTTCCTGCATCTCACCGGCAAGAGCCTGCGGGACTGACCATGAAGAGACTGTGGTCGATCGCCGTGAAGGATATCCGGATCATGGTGCGGGATCGCGCCGCGCTGCTCGTCATGCTCGCGATGCCACTCGGACTGATATTCATCCTGGGCTCTGCGCTCGGGAACGTAGGCGAGGGGGACTCGCTCGATGCCAGGGTCGCGATCGTCAATCTGGACCAGGGCGGTCTTGGTGAGCAGTTCGTGGAGGGCCTCACATCGGCCGAGGAGATCGACGCCGTCTTCAACGTGATCATCCGCAACGATGCCGACGAGGTGCGCGCCGAAGTGGAGCGCGGTGACTTGAGCGCGGCGCTCATCGTCCCGGCCGACCTGAGCGAGAAGGTGCGGCAGGAAGAGCCGGTCGCACTCGAGGTCCTGCAGGATCCCGGCTCCGAGGTGAGCGCCGGGATCTGGGCGGGAGTGGTGCGCGCCGGGGTGGCGAACGCCTCGGCGCAGATGATCGCCGCACACACGATCGCCGAAGCGTTCTCGGGTGGGGCGCATGGTGCGCCCGCCTCCCAGCCGGTGGCCGAGGGAGCACCTCTTGCGGGGCAGCGGATGCCCGAGCTCGAATTCGATGCAGTCACCGTGCGCGAGGTGGAGGTCGAGCTCGAGAAGCAGATCTCGATGATCTCCTACTACGCGGCGGCTATGTCGGGGATGTTCCTCCTCTTCGGAGGGATGTTCGGCGCGTTCTCCTTCGTGCGCGAACGGCGTGAGCAGACGCTCGCGCGGATGATGTCCACACCTGCGAGTACGGCGACCATCGTGGGTGGCAAGGCGCTCGGTGTACTGCTGATCGGCGTTCTGCAGTTCGTCGTGCTCTTCGCCGGCACGCACTTCCTTTTCCAGGTGGACTGGGGCACCAACGTCGTCGGCACGCTTCTGGTAGGCCTCGCCGAGACCGTGGCGGCCGCCGGGCTCGCGATGTCGCTTGCGGCGCTCGGTCGCACCGAGCGCGCCATCGGCGGCATCGCGCCTGCGTTCATCATGCTCTTTGCCGCGCTCGGTGGATCGATGATACCCGCTGACCAGCTTCCCGGGTGGCTGTTGCCGGCGCAGGTGTTGTCGCCAGTCTACTGGACGGTCGACGCGTTCCTCGAACTCATGCGGGGTGCCTCTCTGGCCACGGTGGCACCGAACATCGGTGCGGTGCTTGCGATCGGACTCGTGCTCCTTGGGTTCGGCGTCTGGCGGGTGAGGTACGAATGATGCGGAAGATCCTCGCGCTGGCGTGGCTCAACGCCGTGCAACTGCTCCGCAATCCGGCCGAAGTGGTCGCCGTGGTCGTGCTGCCGCTCGTACTCACGATGCTCTTCGGCTCGGCGTTCGGCGGAGGCCAGGCCTCCGATCTCAGCGTGCTCTTCGTCGATGAGGATGGGAGTCCCTATGCCGCACAGGTCGGCGAACTCGTCGATGCCGAAGAGTCGCTTAGGATCGTGCAAGCCACACGCGAGGAGGCCGAGGCGCAGATCTCGGCAGGCGATGCCGCAGTCGCGGTCCTGGTACCTGAGGGCTTCGGCGCCGACCTACCCGACGCGCACGCTGTGATTGAGATCATGCGCGCCCCGACGTCCCAGAGTGGTTATGCCGTGTTCGCAGTGGTCCAGGGCATCGCCATGCGTATGTCAGGCAACGCTGCAGCGGCGCGTGTCGTCTCGAGCGCGATGCCCGGAGTGGCCGACTTCGACGAGGTCTATGCCGACGCTGATTCGCGGTGGGAGCCGGTGCCGCCAATCTATACGGAGGGACAGACGGTCGTGGCCTCGGAGGTTCGCGGAGACAGCGTCATCGCCGAGGGGACCGCTCAGAGCTCTATCGGCTTCACCGTGTGGTTCATCCTGTTCATGACGTTCGGCAGTGCTGGCGGCATTCTCGAGGAGCGCGAACAGGGCACGCTTCGGCGACTGCTGGTGGCACCGATCGGTCGGGGGACCATCCTGTCGGGCAAGGTCCTCGGGACGGTCCTCGCCGCCTCGGTCCAGGCGCTGGTGCTGGTGCTCGTCGGCGCACTCGCCTTCGGCGTGGAGTGGGGTCGAGACCCGCTCGGCGTAGCCCTCGTGCTCGGTTCGTACATCCTCGCGGGGACCGGCCTGGCGGTGATGGTTTCAGCACTCGTGCGTACGCGCGACCAGATGAGCGGGCTCTCGCCGCTCGTTTCCACCGGGCTCGCGATGCTCGGCGGCTGTCTGTGGCCACTGGAGATCGTGTCGCCGTTCATGCAGACGATCGCGAAGCTCACGCCCACGGGCTGGGCGGTCATCGGGCTGACCGATGTCGTCTTCCGCAATCAGGGGGTCGAGGCTGCAGTGGTCCCGACGCTCATTCTGCTCGGATTCGCGGGCGTCACGCTCGGAATCGGCGTTAAGATGCTGAAGTTCGAGTAGATCCGCGCATCAGCACCGCTCCGAGAGGCGTCCATGCACGTTCACGCATGCCCGGTACCATGAGGTCGGACCCTGGTCCGAAGACAGCGATGGCGATCGCGGTCACGCTCGTGCTGTGGTCATCGGCGTTCGCAGCGATCAAGGTCGGTCTGCGTTGTTATAGTCCGGGGGAGGTTGCACTGCTGCGCTTCGGCACCGCATCACTCGTCCTCGGCGTCTACGCGCTCGCCACCCGGATGCGCCTGCCACACCGAGAGGATGTCAGCCGTATCCTCATCGCCGGCGCGCTCGGCATCACGGTCTACCATGTCGCGCTCAACTATGGTGAGCAGACCGTGAGCGCAGGAGCGGCGAGCCTGATAATCGCCGCGGCCCCGGTGTTCACCGCTGCACTGGCCGCGTTCTTTCTTGGCGAGCGACTTACCGCCTGGGGGTGGATCGGCATCGCGGTAGCCTTCTCCGGCGTCGCCATGATTGCATTCGGAGAGGGCGGTAACGGCATGCGTCTCGAGCCAGGCGCCGCGCTCATCGGGCTCTCGGCGATCGTCACGGCTGCCTACTCGATCATCTCCAAGCCACTGCTCGTGCGCTACCGGCCGCTCGAGTTCACCACGTACGTCATCTGGGCGGGCACGATGCCGATGCTCCTCTGGGCGCCAGGGCTGTTCGCCAGTATGCCCTCGGCCTCGCTCGAGTCGACGCTCGCGGTCGTGTATCTGGGCGTGTTCCCGGCCGCGCTGGCGTACCTCTTCTGGTCCTACGCGCTCGCCCGCATGCCGGCATCCGCGCTCGCGACGTTCCTCTACCTTGCCCCGGTCTCAGCGATCCTCATCGCCTTCGTGTGGCTCGGTGAGGTACCCGCACCACTCGCGCTCGTGGGTGGCGCGGTGGCCATCGGGGGCGTCGTTCTGACGAACACGCTCGGGCGTCGCGTGCTATCGTCGTAACCACACCGCGCATCCGGGAATGGAGCTACGCAGTGGCTGACAAGGAGGCTCGCACGGGCGGGGTATCCGCCACCGATGCGACTGCGTCGGTTGTCCGGCCGACGCTGCAGGTCTTGCTTGATGCAGTCGTGGTCCCCGCACTGTTCTGCGCTGCCGACGGCGAGGCCATCATGCACAACGCGCCGGCGGTGCCGCTTCTCACCCATCGGCCGGGCACTCCGGCCCGGCTCCACGTACATGATGGGACCGACCTGTGGACGGTCATCAGTGCCCGTGCCGACGATGCGCGCCCCTTCTTCGACCTTCGTGCGAAGATGCGGATCGCCGACGGACAAGTCTCCGACATCACGTTCTTCATCGTTCCCACACGGGGTGCTGGCGGGCTGCTCTCCGGAGCGCTGGTGCTCGCGCTCGATGCCCTTGCTACGCGCGTACGAGGGCTGGCGGCCATCGATGCGGGCTCGCCGAGCGGCGGGCTCTCGGCGATGATGCAGCGGTTGGGCGAGATCACCGGGGCCACGCACACGTACATCGTCGAGTCCGAGCGCGGCTTTGGCGCCGAGGCTCGCGTGATCGCGTCGTGGAGCGCCGACGGCTCGGCCATCCCGATCGGTCCGTTCGATGTGCGCGGCACGCCGTCGGACAGCTTCAACGGCCGGCGATTCGTGTGCATACCCGACAAGCTGCGGGAGACGTACCCGGACGATCCACACTTCCGTGAGAACGACTGCAATGCCTATGCAGGAGTCGTGCTGCTCGACCCGAACCGCGAGCAGATCGGCATCATGGGCGCACTATGGCGCGACCCGATCAGGGACATCCCGGGCATCTCGGCGGTCTTCACGATCACCGCGGTCTGGGCGGTACGTCTTCTTGGGGACCTCCTCGCTCAGCGAGAGCTGAAGGAGAGCGAGCAGCGCTACGCTGCCGTGTTCGAGGGCAGTGCGGTCCCCATCCTGCTGATTGACCCCGACACCACACAGATCGTCGATGCCAACCCGTCCGCATGCGAGTTCTACGGACGCAGACGCGATGATCTCATGACGATGAGCGTGCTGCAGACCGACGCACTCTCCGCCGAGATGGTCCGCGCTGAGTTGGCGCGTGCCGCCGATGGGATGCGTGTGCACTTCGCGAGCAAGCAGTTGCTCTCGGAGGGCAGGCTCCGTGACGTCGAGATCAACGTCGGCCCGATCACCGTCGGTGGGCGCCAGGTGCTCTACTCGATGATTCACGACATCACCGACCGGAAGCGCATGGAGTCAGAGCTCGAGCGGGCCAAGCGCAATCTGGAGCTGATCGTCGGCCAGCGTACGGAGGATCTCCTGCGCACCAACGCCGAACTGCAGCAGGCCTCCACGGCACGGGACATGGTGTTCGCGAGTCTCGCGCGGGAGATGCGAACCTCGCTCCAGACGATCACCGGGTTCTCCGATGTCCTGCTGAGCGGCATGGCGGGCGAGCTCACAGAGGAGATGCACCGCCAGGTGGAGATGATCGCCCAGGCAGGCCGACAGCTCTCGGGCTTCGCGTCGACGCTCCTCGAGTCCCGTAGGTCCGAGGCGGGCGCGGAAGCGATCGAACCCGAGCACTTCGACCTTGTCGGACTCGTGGAGTCGGTTCTCTTCGGCCTCGGGTCGTTCGCCGACGAGAAGAAGCTTACGCTGCAGTTCGCGGCTGACGAGCGGCCGATCGATGTCTTCACCGACCGATTCATGTGTCAGCAGATCCTGCTCAACCTGCTCTCCAACGCCATCCGTTACACGGATCGTGGCGGCGTCACGGTGACGGTATCCCGCATCGGTGATCAGCACTGTTCGGTGGCGGTCGCCGACACCGGACCGGGCATCAGTCAGAACCGGGTCGAGACGCTGTTCCAGGGACCCGAGGTGCACGCTCCTGCTGCGGGGATCGGGCTGCCGGCGAGTCTGCGGACAGCCGGAGTCCTTCACGGCACAATCGACGTCCAGAGTGCGCTTGGCACCGGCTCCGTGTTCACGCTCGTCCTGCCACTTTCGATCACCGACGACAGCCCGAACGAGGTCTAGGTAATCGCCACGCGGTCCTCGAGTTCAAGTGCGTCCGCTGGACATGCGGAGCGGCAGATCCCGCAGCCGTAGCACGCAGCGGCATCCACCACCGCGACGCGTCGGGGATCGAGCGTCAGCGCATCGAACGGACACCGCTCCACGCAGGCTCCACACCCCACGCATGCTCCCTCGTCAACCCGGGCGAGGTACTCGCCCTTCCACATCGTCTGATAGCCGAGTGTGAGCGTCGACTTCATCGCCATACAGCCGCTCGCAAGGTTGCAGTTGCAGATTGCCGCGATGAACGGTGACTTGAAGGTCCAAACCGAGTGCATGAGGCCTTCGTCCTCAGCGCGGGCCAGGACCGCCATCCCCTGCTCGCGTGTCAGCCGCTGGAACGCCGAGGTGTCCGGACCGCCTGCATAGTCGCGGAACGCCTCGGCGAAGAGGTCGTCCTGGGGGGTGACCGTGACACCGAGGCAGTACCCTCGCTCGGGTGTTCCCGCGAAGTGCCGGCAGACGCAGGGCAACTGCGTGATCGAGGTGGCGATGTCGAAGATCCGCTCACACTCCTCGATCGGTACCGGCTGGCCGAAGTGATCGGCCATCTGTCGAGGTCTGGTGATGGCGGTGAACGCCGAGCGGACCGGGCCTGGCGCCGCGCATACGACCTTGAGCAGAGGGATGTTGCGCCGCATGCGACGATCGAATCCGGTCACGAAATCGACGACGAACTCGCGCCGCGCGACGTCACTGGTGAGGTCGGCCGCGTAGTTCTCGGCCTGCAGGTACCACTTCTTCCCATCACCGTGCTGAACGCAGAACTCGCACATGGGCTCTCCCGTCGGCGGTCACCTCAGTATCGCAGGCGCGACGCGGGTCTGGCCAGGCGTCAGACGGCAAGCGCTGCCGCGAACAACAGAAGGACGACGAACACGATCGCCACGTTGGCGCTGATGTCGCGTGCGTACCGCTGGATCCGCAGGCGTGTTTGAATGACCGTCTCCTCCTGCAGTTGGTGCCCCGGCAGCAGGCCCGACCGTTCCTGGGAGAACCCGCTTACCGCGAGGCGTAGCAGCTCCACGGCCCACGCCGCCACATTCTCAAGCCTGCTGACACCCCGGGCGTGTACCTCGCTGAGGTCGGAGGCATTGGGGAGTGCGCGACGAGCCCTGCCGAGGCCGTCCGCGGCGTGGCCGAGTGTGATCTTCGACGCCGGCACCCGTTCGGCCACGAGGAGGTCGAAGCGCTCGCCGCTCAGCAGTGAGTTCACGATGGCGCCCACCTCACGCGTGATCGACTCACCCCGTTCCCGTCGCGGCGCGAGCGCATGCGCTGCCTCGGCGATCGGTCGACGGGCTTCTGCGAGGGTCGGGCCTACCGCCGCAAGGAGTGCGAGCGCGTGCTCGAGGTTGCCTCGGCGCATCGCATCACCGAGCACGCCCATGCGTTCGTGCATCATCCGACCGGCGATGTATGCGGCGATCTCGCGCACGGCATCCAGGCGGGTTCCGTCTGCTTCGTCCAAGTCGGCGTGGGTGGAGGCATACACGACCGCCATGCGGACGGTATCCTGCCGTTCCCGCTCGAGCACGAGGTACGCCTCCTGCATCAGGTGTTGATCGCGAGCCCCTGGCGCGCCGGTGAGCAGTGTCGTCGTGACCAGCCGCCACTGCCTCCCGAGCCGCTCGGCGGCGGTCCGGTATGTGGAGCGCGAGACGCGAAGCACCCGCGACGTGCCTCCGCGCACGGCCTCGTAGGTCCGATCGATCCCGACGCAGAGCGTCACAAGCCCGCGCGCAGCCTGTCGGTACCACCAGTCGATGCTGAAGTACTGCGGCGCGTGTAGGTGGAAGAGGTGGTACTTCATCCCCACGAAGAAGAACGCGAAGCCGAGCGCGAAGGCGGTGACCACGCTCATGAGGTCGGGACCGGATAGAAACGAATGCTCGAGGTAGTGGTCGAGGATGTCGCCGTGAAGACCCCAGGCGTGCAGTCCAGGCTGGAAAACGCCTTTGATGAGGAGCTGCGGGAACCAGCCGAGCGCGATGATGGCCGTCGCGAGCATGCCCATGCCGAGGAGCATCCTCGGCGGTGCATCCTTCACCTCGGGACCGTACTCCATCTTGGGTTTGCCGAGGAACATCAGCCCGATGAGCTTGATGAACGAACACGCCGTGCCGCCGCATGTGACGATGTAGATCTTCTCTGCGATGCCGAGCGAGGCGAGCTCGTGGTACTCCCAGGCCTCGACGATCGCGTGGTGGATGAGGCACTTGCTCACGAATCCGTTGAAGAGCGGTACGCCGGTGATGCCGGCAGCCGCGACGCACATGAACACGAACGTGATCGGCATCTTCTTCCACAGGCCGCCCGTGTGATACAGGTCGAGCGAGTGCGTGCGGAAGTACACCGCGCCCACGCCGAGGAAGAGGCATGCCTTGAACAGTGCGTGGTTCACCACGTGGTACAGGCCGCCTGCCACGCCCATCGCTCCGTGAGCGCCGAGGTAGCCTGCCGCACCGATGCCCGCAAGGATGAACCCCATCTGGCTCACGCTGTGGTAGGCGAGCATGCGCTTGGCGTTGGACTGCTGGAGCGCCAGGAACACGCCGATGAACATCGTGGCGATGCCGATCCAGAGCACCACCAACCCCAGCTGTTCCGAGAAGTGCCAGAGACCCTCCTCCACGTGCTCGGCCACCTCGGGGCGGAAGAGTGCGGTCACCACGCGGAAGATCCCGTAGGCGCCAGCCTTGATCATCACGCCGGACAGCAGCGCGCTCGCCGGCGCCGGCGCCACCGGGTGCGCGTCGGGGAGCCACACGTGTACGGGCACCATGCCGGCCTTCACGCCGAAGCCGATGATGAGCAGGATCGCCGCAGCCCAGCGGAGCACCTCGTCGCCGTGGCCGGCCGGCAGCGGTTCAAGCGCGCCCGAACCCCCGAGCGCGAAGGTGAGGAAGATGCCACCCACGAGTGCGAAGCCGCCGATCACCGTCATCCAGAAGTATTTGCCGGCGGCCTTCTTGGCGTCGTCGGTCTCGGTGTGGATGACGAGCAGGAACGCCACCAGCCCGAGCGCCTCGAAGAAAAGATAGAGCGTCACCAGGTCGCCCGCGAGCACCACGCCGAGGTTCGCGGCGAGCACCACGAGCGTGGTGGTGTGATAGCGGTCGTGCTTCTTCTCGTGTTTCAAGTAGTCGAGCGAGTGGAGTGTGGCGGCGAACCACACGAAGGAAGTGAAGATCGCGAAGAGCATCGAGAACGAGTCGACGGTGAACGTCAGTTCGTCGAGGAGTGCGGGCACGATGCTCTGGATGCGGTGATGCTCGGCGACGAGCGGGATGAGTCCCACGGCGCCGAGGAGCGTGAGTGCGGTGACGACCACCACGTAGGCGTTGCGCATGCCTGGCCAGCGCTTGCCGATCGGTCGGACGAGGGCGGAGGCGACGAGCGGGCCGAGCACGAGCGCCGCAGGAAGCGGGCTCGATGCCAGGTGCGCCACCTCCGCTACGACGTGCGCCGTATGTCCAACGTCCATCATCCGCTCCTAGTGGAAGAACGCTTCGGCGGCCAGACGCGCGAGTTCCACAGGCATACCGGGCAGCGATGCGCCGATCCCGAGCAGGACCGTCAGTGCTGTCGCCACCACGAGCGGCCCGAGCATCGTTGCCGGTGCCTCGCGACCTTCGGCCACCGTGAGGTCCTCGGGCGTGATGACCGGTTCACGGAAGTACATCCGATAGACGATCGGCAGCAGGTAGATCGCCGCCATCAGCGCTCCTCCGAGCAGCACCGCCAGGAGCCACGGCCTGTCGGTCTCCAGCATGCCGAGTCCGAGGTACCACTTGCTGGTGAAGCCCGAGAGCGGCGGTGTCCCGATCATCCCGAGACACGCGATCGTGAAGCACGCCGCAGTGATCGGCATACGCCGGGCGGCGCCATCGAGTTGCCGGACGTTGTACGCGCCGAGCCGCCTGATGAACAGGCCGGCGCACAGGAAGAGCCCGCCTTTCATGAAGGCGTGATTGGTGATGTGCACGAGTGCGCCGACGGTGGACTCCAGCCCCAGTAACGAGACGGCCAGGACGACGTACGCCATCTGGCTGATCGTCGAGTATGCGAGCCGACGCTTGAGGTTGTCCTGGTTGACCGCGAGCGCAGCGGCGAACAGCACCGTGAACCCCGCTACTCCGGTGACGTACGGCATCACGCCCATCGCAGCGAGGAGACTCGGACCGAAGACCTGGAAGACCGTGCGGATGATGCCGAAGCTGCCTGCGGCGACCATGACGCCCGACAGCACCGCTGAGAACGGCGCCGGGGCCGCCGGGTGCGCGTCGGGGACCCACCCGTGCAGTGGCACGAGCGCCGCTTTGACCCCGAACCCGACGAGGAAGCACCAGAAGATCGCCTGGAGCATCGCGGGATCGGTCTCGGAGCTCAGGATCCCACCTGCCGCGAAGGTCTGGACCCCCGCCGAGAAGAACGTGAGCACGATCGCGAGCAGTACGAGCGTGCCACCCACGAGGATGTAGACGATGTACTTGGTGCCGGCCGCCATCGCCTGGGGCGTCTCCTCATGCACCACGAGCGGGTAGGTCAGGATGCTGAACAGTTCGTAGAAGATCAGGAATGTGAGCAGGTTGCCGGCGTATGCCAGGCCCAGGGTCCAGGCAAGGCACAGGATGAAGAAGCCGTAGTACCGGCCAAGGCGGTGTTCGCCGCGCATGTAGCCGAGCGAATAGACGAGCGCCAGCAGCCACAACACCGCGACCGTCGCGCCGAAGAGGGCTCCGGCGGCGTCCACCCGCAGATACATCCAGATCTGCGGCGTGAGCTGCAGGATGTAGGTATCGTAGACCGAGCCGCCAGCAGCGCCGGCGGCCAGCACGAGCGTCATGACCGCCACGGACGCCGCCACGACGAGCAGCAGTGCGGCGCGCGCACGCTCGGAGACCCGTTGTACCGGCGCGGTGAGCACCGCGGCCACGAGCGGCAGCGCGAACGCAAGCAGTGGAAGTATCGAACGGGTCGCTTCGGTCTCCATACCGACCACCTCTACATCCCGAAGACGAACGTCACCGCGGCCTGTGCCATCGCGAAGGGCATGCCTGGCACGGATACGGTCATGCCGAGCAGCAGTACGTACGCGGCACACGCGAGCGTGGGGCCGAGCATCGTCCAGTGCGCCTCTTGCACGGGGACCTCCTCGCGTGGAGCCTTGAAGAACGCCGTGTAGATGATGGGCAGCCAGTACGCGGCGTTCAGCAAAGCGCTCCCCAGCATCACGAGCGCGTAGATCCACCGATCGCTCTCGAGCGCGCCGAGCGAGAGGTACCACTTGGTCACGAACCCCGCGAAGAGCGGGATCCCGATGAAGCTCAGCGCGGCGACAGTGAAGGCGCCCATCGTGTAGGGCATCCGGTAACCGATCCCTGCGAGCTCGTGGATCGTCGTCTTGCCTGTCGTACGCTGGATGGAGCCCGCGACGAAGAACATCGTGATCTTGGCGAAGGCCTGGTTGGCGATGTGCACGATCGCCGCAGTGGCAGCGAGCGGCGAGAGAAGCGCGGCTCCGAGCACTATGTACGAGAGCTGACTGACAGTAGAGAACGCAAGCCGCCGTTTGAAGTTGTCCTGGAAGATGGCGATCACCGAGGCTGCGATGATGGTGGTCGCCGCAAGTGCCGCAAGCCAGTCGCAGACGCCGAGCTCGCGCAGTAGTCCCACACCGAACACGTTGTAGATGGTTCGCAACACGCCGAACGCCCCGACCTTCACCACGGCTACCGCATGGAGCAGCGCACTGACCGGCGTGGGCGCGACCATCGCCGTCGGAAGCCACCCATGGAGCGGCATGATCGCCGCCTTCACGCCGAACCCGGCGATGAGGCAAACGAAGAGCAGGGTCAGTGTCGTCCGGCCGGCCTCCAGGGGAAGGATCCCCGGCTGCGAGAGGGTCATCGTGCCCGCGAGCTGGTAGGTCCATATCGACCCGAGCAGCACGAAGGCGCCACCGGTCAGCGTGTAGGCGAGGTACGTGCGCCCCGCGCGCATGGCCTCGGGTGTCTCGTCATGGATGACGAGCGGATACGTGCAGATGGTGAGCGTCTCATAGAAGAGGAACATCGTGAGCAGGTTCTCGGCGAAGGCGACGCCCACCGTGGTCGAGACGCAGAGTGCGAAGAATCCGAAGAACCGCCGCCGGTTCGGTTCGCGTTCCATATAGCCGATCGCGTAGACGGTCGTGAAGAGCCACAGTGTCGAGGAGACCACCGAGAAGAACATGCCGAGCGAGTCAGCACGGAACGCCAGGCCGACGCCGGGAGTGAATTCCACGAGATCGAACGTGTAGACCACGCCCCGGAGCGATCCGGGCAGCATCGACATGACGATACCGAGCTTCGCAAGCGCGGCCGACAGGCTCCAGAACCGACGCCAGAACGTGTGGTCGGCAGCAGCGAACACCAGCGCACCACACAAGAGTGATATCGCGGGAGCGAGGGCGACCCGTGCGTCCACGATTTCCATCTAGCCACCTCCCAGCGGAGCGAGCAGGCGCGCGACGGCAGGCTCGATGAAACTCAGCGGCAGACTCCCGAGCACACCCATCACCAGGCAGAGCGTTGCCAGCACGAGCACGGGAACGAGCATCGTGGCTGGCGCTTCGTGGACCGCCGACGCGCCCGCATCCTGCGGCTTGCGGAAGTAGAAGGCGTTCACCATGCGGATGTAGTAGACGAAGATCAGAAGCGCGCCGAAGACGAGCGCTACGGCGAAGAGCGGTTGTCCGGCCTGCAGCGCCCCGAGCGCGATGTACCACTTGCACAGGAAGCCGGCCGTCGGAGGGATGCCGACGATCGAGATCGCGCCGATGGAGATCGCCGCGGTGGTGAACGGCATCGAGCGGCCGACCCCTGCGAGTCCGGAGAGCGTGCGCTGCCCGGTCTGGTGTATGAGCGCCCCGGCACCGAGGAAGAGCGTCGCCTTGATCAGCGCGTGGTTGAACACATGGACGGTCGCACCGATGAGCGAGTAGGAGGACGCCAGGCCGAGCCCCATGACGATGTAGCCGATGTTGGAGATGGTGGAGTAGGCGAGCATCATCTTGATGTCGTCCTGGAAGACCGCGAAGAACGCGCCCATGACGATCGAGATCGCTCCGAGCCAGGTGAGCATGAGGTTCAGGCCGCTCAGGTCGATCGCTCCGGAACCGTAGGCGATCTGGTACATGCGCAGCATGCCGAGGATCCCCACTTTGACGACGAGGCCGGACAGTATCGCCGAGACGGGACTCGGTGCGATGGCGTGCGCATCGGGTAGCCAGATGTGCAAGGGGAACAGCGCGGACTTCACCATGAGGCCGAGCGTGAGCGCGGCGAACGCCACCACGAGCGGCGCCTTCGCAGACCCCGCGAGCCGCATCGTCACATCGGCCATGTTGAGAGAGCCGGTGAGCGCGTAGAGCAGTCCCACGCCGAACAGGATCGACAGCGACGAGACCGCACCCATGACCAGATACTTGAACGCCGCCATCTCGGCGGTCTTCTCGCCGCTGATAGCGACGAGCGCGTAGGCCGAGAGTGAAAGGATCTCCATGAAGACATACAGGTTGAACAGGTCGCCGGTGACGATGAAGCCGATCATCCCGGTGATGTTCAGCAGCAGCAGCGTGTAGTAGTACGGGATGCGCTCGGGCGCGAGTGCTGCGGGCGCATAATGCCGCGAGAACACCACGGCGAGGAGACCCAGCAGGCAGACCACAGCGACCGATGCGCTGAACTCGTCGAAGTGCAGCTCGATGCCGTACGGCGCCACCCATCCTCCCACAACGTAGGAGAACGGTCCCTCATCGAGCACCCGCATGATGAGCGCCCCGGCCATCGCGCTCGTGAGCAGCATCGTGCCGATCGCCCATTCCCACGACCGGCGTCCGGTGGCGTCGCTCACCGCAGGCGTCAGGACCGCGCCGACGAGCGGCGTGAGCACGAAGAGCACGAGCAGCGGAGGCCATGAGATCATCTCACTCGGCCTCCCGCAGCTCATCGGCTTCGATGGTCCCGCACTGCCGCCAGATGCGGATCACGAGCGAAAGGGCGAGCGCCGTGGTGCTCACGGCCACCACGATCCCGGTGAGGATGAGCGCCTGGGGCAGCGGGTTGATGAACGGCTCCGCCGCGCCCTCGCCCATGATCGGTGCGTTCCCTCCATCGACCACGCCGAGTGCCACGATGAACGCGAAGATCGCGGTCTCCATGATGTTGAGGCCCATGAACTTCTTGATCAGGTTGTTGCGCGTTATAACCGCGTACAGCCCGATGCAGAACAGGATCATCGAGGCTGCGTAGTCCAGGTTGTTCCAGAGGAGGTCGATCATGACCGGCCTCCCATCAGCCTGAAGACGCGCGCGAAGACCACGGCGCCACCGATGCCGATTCCGGCCTCGATCAGCACGAGCATCGCCTCCGCAACGGGACGCAGCTGCTCGTCACGCGGGAATGACAGGAAGTCGCCCCACGCGATCAGCCCGGCGAGTCCGACGGCGACGAAGGTGAGCGGCGCGATCACCTGGATGATCCGTATCGGTCGCTGTGGGATGAGTTTCGCGGATTCACGCTCGCCGAGGACGAGTGTGAGCGCGATGACAAGCGCGCCGAGCATCGTGCCGCCCTGAAAGCCGCCTCCGGGGGTGACGTGACCGTTCAGGATGACGTACACCGCGAACACGAGGATGAATGGTGCCAGCACCCGCACGATGAAGCGCACGACCACACTCGGCTCCACGTGCGTGGCATCAGTGTCGGGCCGATTCCCCGCGTCGCGTACCCCTGTCAGCACGGCGATCACCGCCATGAGCGCGGTTACGATCACCGTGACCTCACCGTTGGTGTCGAAACCCCGGTAGTTGAGGATCACGCTCGTCACGACGTTCTCCGAGCCGGTCTCCTCGGGTCCATGTTCGAGGTAGTAGGCGCCCACGTGTGTGTAGGCGGGTGTGTCCGGCGAGCCGTGCGGGGGGAGAGCGGCCACGGCATTGAGCAGGACGGCCGCGAGCACGATCAACAGCACGATGGTGAGGGCGCGCTTCACGTCAGCGCTCCTTCCTCGTCGTGCGGCCGATTGTCACCAGGAACAGCACGGTGGTGACTCCGGCACCCACTGCCGCCTCGGTCATCGCGACATCTGGTGCGCCCCGGTGCAGCCACAGCAGACACATCATCAGCGAGTACGTGGAGAACACGATCGCCGCCGCAAGGAGGTCCTTGAGGCGGATGACTGCGATCGCTGAGGCGATGAGCAGGGCGATGAGCATGATGTCGAAGGCGCGGCTCACCGATGCTTCACCGGACCCGTCAGCGGCGTGAGGCCGGTCCGGTATGCCGCGCGGGCGAGTGCGTGAGCGGCGGTGGGGCTTGAAAGCAGCACGAGTCCTCCGAGCGCGAGCAGCTTGAGGGCATCAGGCTCCGGAGCACGCAACAGCGCGAGAGCGAGCAGGATCGACCCCGCGCCGACGGTGTCGCACTTGGTAGCGGCGTGTGTGCGGGAATAGAAGTCCGGGAAGCGAAGCATGCCGAGGGTGCCGACCAGGAAGAAGAACGCCCCGGTACCGCAGAGCGCCACGGCAAGCGCACCTCGTGCTGCCTCGAGGACGCTCACTCCCACTCACCCCGCAGTCGGCCTGTCTCCACGAGTCGTCCCGCGGCGATGGTCACGATGAAGTTGAGCAGCCCGTACACCAGGGCGACGTCGACGAAGAGGCTGCGCTCGAAGACGAACGACAGCAGGCACAGCACCACGAGCGTCTTGGTCCCGACCACGTTCACGGCAAGCAGGCGGTCCGCGGCGGTGGGCCCCAGGTAGGCGCGGAGCAAGCAGAGCGACGCGTTCGCCAGCAAGAACACGGCGAGCCCCCACAAGAAGGCTGTCATCGCAGTCGCCTACCTGTCGAATGTCGCGGTGACCCGTCGTTCGAGGTCGCCGCTGGAGATCGCGTCTGAGAACGACTCGTGCAGGCAATGGATGATGAACACGTCGCCGTCCACATCGACGGTGAGCGTCCCTGGGGTGAGCGTGATCGAGTTGGCAAACGCCGCGCGCGCGGTGTCCGACGAGAATCGCACACGGTGGGTCTGCATCGCGGGCGAGATGTTCATCTCCGGATCGAGCACCCGCTCGGCCACGTAGACCGCGGCCACCACGATCTCCTTGAGGAGGTAGCCCAGGTACAGCGGAAGCCGCACCCAGGTACGCACCGGCAGCGGCTCGGACTCGCCGGGCCAGAGTACGCGGTCCGCCCACCACCCGGCGATTCCGGCCACCACCAGGCCGACGAGCAGGTCGAACGGCCTTACAGAGGCAGTGATGAGCAGCCAGAAGACGTACAGCACGCCGATGGACGCGATCCGTCTCACCGGGGCCCGCTTCCCTCAGGTTCGGGCATCGACGCCTCCGGGGACAGGGACGCGACGGCCGCGTCGAGCAGTCCCAGTGCGCTCTCGGCATCCGTGGGGTAGGTCGCCGACGAGGTGGCGATCTCGCGGGTGACCGTGGGTTCGAGCGCATCCCCCTCAAAGGTCGTGGTCGCGACCGCGTCGGCGATCCTCTTCGCCACCTCCGGCGCTTGTTCGGAGGCAGCGTAGGGAAGCGCTATGATGAAGCCGTCCTCGCCGAGCCGCCCGATCAGGTCCGTGGAGCGCACGGAGAGCCGGAGCACGCGGGCGAGATGTTCGAGCATCGCGTCGGCCTTGTACCTGCCGAACACACGGGTGAATTCGTCGAACCCGCGCACCCTGAGCGCGACCATGCCGAGCGGGTGTCCGTACCGGTCGGCTCGCTCGGTCTCTCCAGCGAGTCGAGCGAGGAAGGCCTCGTGACGCAGCACCCCGGTGAGAGGGTCGAGCGGGGAGGTGCTCTCGAGTGCGCGTGCGCGACCGAGAAGCTGGCGGGAGCGGATCCCCGTGAGCACCCCGCTCACCAGGAAGACCGACAAGCAGACCGTGAAGCCGGGCCACTGCTCGCGCAGCAGCTCGTGCGGCGCGGCGAGTGTGACCACGCCGGCGCTCACGGCCCAGGCCACGATGGCTCCGGCAGGACCCAGGCGGATCCCCGCGAGTGTGATGGGAATGAGGTAGAGATACCAGGCTGACCACGGCTCGCCCACGAGTAGGACGAGCGCGGTCACGAATGCCTCTGTGCCGACAACGAGCAAGACACCTGGCAGGTCGAACGTCTGTTGCGGGACATGCCCCTCATCGGCCGCAGCTGTCACGTTAGACACCGGTGACACCCCTCGCTGAAGCCTCGAAGCAGATGTGTGCGTGATGTCCCCGCGAACACCCCGCATCGGCGCCGACGGTAGTCAGGAGTCGCAGGTGATTCCGGCGCCATGCACTATATGCCACTTGCACCGCCGCTTTACACAACACTGCGGACTTGAATGCGGGGACACCGTCAAAGTCCCGCGCTATAGTGAGGAGTCGACTGGAGGGGTCAGCGCATGAGACCGGTGAGATCATGACACGTGGAGACGACCAGTCCACGCACGGGCACGCATACTCGCTCGGTGAGGAGATCGCCAACGCGGTCACGCACGGGATCGGCGCCGCACTCAGTGTCGCGGCACTGGTCATCCTTATCGGCATCGCCGCCCTCTGGGGCGACGGCTGGCACCTCGCGAGCGCGATCGTCTACGGCGTCACCATGTTCCTGCTTTACACCGCGTCGACGCTCTATCATGCCGTTTCGCACACCCGCGCGCGTCACGTCTTCAAGATCATCGACCATGCGGGCATCTACCTGCTCATCGCCGGTACCTACACGCCATTCACGCTTGTGACCATACGCAACGACGGGGGATGGTGGCTGTTCTCGGTGGTCTGGGGGCTCGCGCTCATCGGTATCGCGCTCGAGGCCGCCTGGGTCTATCGGCCCAAGTGGCTCTCGGCGATCGTCTATCTTGCGATGGGCTGGTTGGCGATGGCGGCCATCAAACCGATCACCGAGAACCTCGAGCCTGCCGGAGTCTGGCTCCTCGTCGGTGGCGGGGTCGCGTACACGCTCGGCACGATCTTCTACGTGCTCAAGCGCGTGAGGTTCATGCACGCGGTGTGGCACCTGTGGGTGCTCGCCGGAAGCATCCTGCACTTTCTCGCAGTCATGCTGTACGTGTTCCCAAGGCCCTAGGTGCCGGAGTAGCTCGGATCAGTAGGGGCCAGCAGCATCGGGATCGATGAGCTCTGGATCACCGCGCTCGCCACCGAGCCGATCTCTCCGTCGATCACGTCGTGCGTCCTGGGAGCGAGCACGACAAGCGAGTAGTCGCCTGAGCCGATGCGCTGGGGGAGGACCTCCACCGCGCTGCCCCTGACGACGCTCGCCCGGACGTCGCGCACGCCGTGCTCGCGCGCGCGCTCCGCGAGGGCCTCGATACGCTCGTTCGCCTGCGTTTCGCGTCCTTCTCGCGCAGCTTCGAACGTGAGCGGGGTGACGTGGATCAACTCCATCCGCTCGACACCTCTGGGGGCGAGCCCGCAGGCCAGGGAGCAGATTCGGTCGCTCGGCTCGAACACATCGACCGGCACGAGTACGGACGTGAGCATACGGGAGCACGCGTCGCTTCCAGAGGCCGCATCGCCGATGTGATTGCTCGGCATGAGCAGCACGGGTACCGGGCTGAGGCGGACGACATCCGAGCTCATGCTGCCGGAGAATCCCGTCTGGAACAGCCCCTGTCCGCGAGTCCCCATCACGATAATGCCGGCGCCGTGCTCCTCGGCGAGCGCCACGATCGCATGTGGCGGATAGCCGAGAGGCGTCTCGACATGGACGCGTATGCCGGCATCCTCAAGCGATTCGATCTGCCGGGAGAACGCGGCGTCGTCGGCGGGGGAGGGTTCCTTTTCGAGGTCTATCGCGTAGACGAGGATGGCATCCCGCACTCCCAGAACGCCGAGTTGACCCGCACAGGCCACGATGCCTTCAGACGACGGGCCGAGGTCGGTGGCGACGATCGCATGCGAGAACATTCGCGACCCCTTCGGTCGGTGACGCCAGCCCGGTCCGTCGGCATGCCGGCCCGGCCACGCCTCATGAGTATATCTCCCGCCCTGCGGTGGCTCCAATATGGTCGAGGCCCTGTGACCTGCATCACCGACATACCGTTGGCACGGAACATGCGAGTTGGGCTACCATAGCGGCCAAAGCGCTTATGATATGCGTGTAGGGGATGTCCAGCGGCGTCCAGCCGTGGCGGAAGGCCAACTTTGTACGATCTCGAGGGTGTACTCGGACCAGCGGTGATGGAGTTCGTGGATCAGCA
This sequence comes from Coriobacteriia bacterium, assembly GCA_016933785.1. Classification (GTDB taxonomy): domain Bacteria; phylum Actinomycetota; class Coriobacteriia; order Anaerosomatales; family Anaerosomataceae; genus Anaerosoma. The sequence goes on from JAFGAG010000001.1 coordinate 31,461, forward strand.
TGTCCGCTCTCTCCTGACCTGGGACATCCTTGTGTTCTTCCACCGGAATCCCGACGCGGTCCTCGATATCGAGGGACTGGCGTCCCGCCTCGGTCGCCGCGCTGACGAGCTTGAGCCCGAAGTCTCCGCGCTGTGCGACGGCAGGATACTCGCGTTCGCGGGGGGCCTCATCCGGTACAAGCCGGCCGCCGAGATGCGTGACACGATCGGCCGTTTCGTCGAAAGCTGCCAGGACCGCGGTCGCCGCCTCGCGCTCATCGCGCTCGTCCTGCACAAGATCAACCCCGGCTACTGACGGGGTATCAGAGCGCGGACCCGACAGATACGGTTCACGCCAGAGCCACAGCATCCTGCTAGTCTTAGCCTATGAACGTCATCATCCAACAGGTCATCCTCATCCTCATTCTGATCGTCTTCAACGGCTTCCTGTCGGCCGCGGAGATCGCGCTTGTGAGCGCGCGGCGAGCGGTGATGAAGATGGAGGCCGATGCGGGATCGCGAAGCGCCCAGACGGTGCTCCGCCTCACGGAAGACCCGGGTCGCTTCATGGCGGCGATCCAGATCGGTATCACGCTCGTGGGGTTCGGCGCGTCCGCCACAGCGGCCGTCACGCTCGCCGAGCCGCTCGCGGGGTGGCTGTCCTCGCTCGGTGTCTCATGGGTCACCCCCGCGGCCTCCGGACTCGCGGTCTTCCTGGTCACGCTCGTGATCTCGTACGTGACACTGGTTGTGGGTGAGCTTGCCCCCAAGCGGCTCGGGTTGGCGAGAGCGGAGACCGTGGCCAAGCTCGTGGCGGGTCCGGTCAGCCTGCTCCAGTCTGCCGCCGCGCCCATCATCTGGATACTCACGCGCTCGACCGATGTGGTGGCACGCCTGTTCGGCATGCGGCCCGGGTCGGTCCGGCCAGGGGTGACCGAGGAGGAGATCAAGCTCCTCGTGACCGAACAGGGCACGCTCCTCGAGGACGAGAAGCGGATGATCCACGAGATATTCGAGCTCGGCGACATGGTCGCCAAGGAGATCATGGTCCCCCGTGTGGATATGCGCATGCTCGAGGACACCGTGCTTGTCGGAGAAGCCATCGGCGTGTTCCGGGACTCGGGCTATTCGAGACTCCCGGTGTTCTCGGGTGATGCGGATTCGATCGTCGGCATCGCGATGCTCAAAGACCTCGTCGGCCCGGTCGCCACCGGGAGGCTCCAGGAGCCGGTAGCAAGCTTCGTGCGCCCGGCAGTCTTCGTGCCTGAGACGAAGCCGATCCTCGTGATGCTCAAGGACATGCAGCAGGCCCACAACCACCTCGCCATCGTCGTGGATGAGTATGGAGGTACAGCGGGCCTGGTCACGATCGAGGACATCGTGGAGGAGATCATCGGCGAGGTGGTCGATGAGTTCGACCGCGAGCGTCGCTACATCACGACGATAGGACCGGGTGAGTGGGTCGTCGATGGGTTGCTGTCGGTGCACGAAGCCAACGAGACCCTCGGCTGGGACCTCCCGACCTCCGATGAGTATGAGACGGTCGCGGGTTGGCTGCTCGTGCAACTGGGGCATATACCGACAGGCGGCGAGGTCGTGCATCACCACGACCTGACCGTCCGTGTCGATGCGGTGCGGCGGCGGCGGATCGCGCGTCTCCGTGTCTCGCATGCGCAAGAGAACAGTGGTGGATCGGATTCCGGCTCCTGAGTTTCGAGGGGTCGGGGCTTCGTATGCCCGGTGACGATGGGAGATTCGATGGAGCACGATACCAACCGGCCGGCCGACGGCATCCCGGCGCCTCCCACCGCCGCGCCAGCCGTGCCGCCTTCGCCCGCCCAGCCTCAGGGCCCGCGTCCGGCGTTGTGGGCGGGGATCACACTGGTCATTCTTGGTGTACTGCTGCTTGTCAGCCAGTTCGTTCCAGGCATGGAGCTCTGGCGCTGGTGGCCCGTCATCCTGGTGGGGTTCGGCGTCAGGCAGCTGTTCGGGTCGCGCCGCGAGAGGTGGTCGGTGCGGCACCTTGGCGAGGGCCTCACGACCATCACCTTCGGCCTCGTGCTGCTCGGTCAGATGCTGGGCTTCCTCCGGTGGGACGTATGGCTGAACATCCTTCGGCTCTGGCCCGTTCTGTTCATCTCGCTCGGCCTGGAGATCATCGGTAAGGCCACCCGGGCCGAGTGGCTCCGGGTCCTCGGCAGCCTGGTCGTGGTCGCGGCGCTCGCATACGGTGCGCTCGTCCTGACGCCGCAGACCGGATGGCCGCTGGTGCGCGCTACGGGAGGCGAGGCGTTCCGGCACGTTGCCCCGCACAGCGGCTCTGTGACCGCCGGGGCAGCCGAGATATCCGGGGCGGTGGGAGAGCTTACCGTCCTTGCGGGTGACGATCTCGTCCGGGCCGAGGGCAGCTCGCCCTACGAGCCGGTCTTTGATGTGTCGACGCAGGGCGGCCGGGCCACGGTCGATGTCACGGGCGGCGAGGGTTCGTGGATGCCGATGACGCCGGGGAGCGACATCGAGGTCGCTCTCGACCGCGATGTGGTGTGGGGCCTCGTCATCGACGCCGGCGTCTCCGACTACGAGGTCGACCTGAGCGAGCTGGCGGTCACGTCCCTGGCGCTCGAATCGGGCGTCTCCAACGGCGTTCTCACACTTGGCAGACCGGACGCCGCAGGGGGCCGTGATCCCGTGCCCGTGGAGATCGATGCCGGTGTCTCAGCACTCGTGGTCCGAATCCCACGCGGCGAGAGTGCGCGAGTCTCGCTCAGCGACGGGCTCTCGGGGATCGAGTCCGAGGGTGCTTGGATGCGGAACCGTGAGGGAGGTGCTCGCATCTACGAGAGCGAGGGGTTCTCGGATGCGGGTGCGTACTGGGACATACGCATCGATCCGGGTGTCGGCGGCATCACGCTGCGCTACTACTAGCGGATACACGAGGAGGTCAGGGTCGTGACAGATATGAACCAGCCAGGCGGTCAGCCCCAAGGCGAGCATGACAACAGCGCGTGGATCATCCTGGGAGTGATCCTCGTGGTCGCGGGGTTCTTCCTCGGGGCCCACAATCTCGGCCTCGTTCCCTGGCAACTCACGGAGGCCTGGCGATGGTTTGGCCGGGCACGCGGCGGCGCCGGTGTCGTCCTGCTCGGTATCGCGCTGATCGTGTGGGCCCAGTCAGGCCGCCGCATCAGCATGCCGCGCACGAGCGGTAAGCTCTTGCGCTCGCGCTCCGACAAGTGGGTATCCGGTGTTCTGGGCGGATTGGCCCGGCACTTCGGGATCGACGCCACGATCCTGAGGCTTGCGTTCATCGCGCTCGTCGTCCTCTTCGACTTCGGCGGGCTTATCATCGCTTATATCGTGATGGCGATCGTGGTGCCTCTCGAGTCACAGCAGATCGCCGCTCCTCCCGCGCCTGCCGTGACATACGCACCTCCTGCTCCGCCCGCGCCGGCACCGGCAGAGCAGCCTGCGCCCGCGGCCGAACCCGCACCGCCCGCAGAGCCCGCGCCTCCGGCTCCTCCGGTGAGCGAATGACCGGACCCACGAAGGCTGCTCTGGATCGCGCCCCCGCCACACGTCGCGGCGACGTGGTCGACGCGCACGTGCACCTCTTCTCCGTGCCGATGTTCCGAGAGTTCATCGAGAGCACGCCCGACGTCCCGCCGCGTTGGCGGAAGGCGCTCGAGGATGGGAAGTGGGGTCGCCGCGGGGAGACGCTGCCCGACCTGGACGCCGTCGAGATGGCCGCGTGGTACGCCGCACGGCTGGACGATGCGGGTATCGCGAAGGCGCTCGTCGTCTCGGTCTGGCCCGACTCCCGGTACATGCGTGACTTCATCGCGGCTTCTGCCGGCAGGGTGGCAGCGTTGTGCAACATCGACCCGCGCACGCCGGATGCTCCGGCGCTCCTGGAGCGCGAGATGGCCGCGGGCTTCAAGGGTGTGAAGCTCTATCCCGTGAATCGCTGCTTCCACCTTTCCGACCCCGCATGCCGCCCCTTCTTCGAGAAGGCGGCCGAGCTTGGCGCATCGATCACGGTGCACTACGGAGTCACCGTCGATCCATCCGGCGACCTCCGTTACGCGGACCCTACAGACCTCTCGCCGGTAGCGCGCGACTATCCCGACCTGTCGTTCGTGATCGCGCACTTCGGTGCGGGCTACCTGCACGAGACGCTCCGTCTCGCCTACCAGTGCAAGAACGTGTGCTTCGACTCCTCGGGCACCAACAACTGGATGGACTACGACCCTCACGGCTACACGCTGGCACAGGTTTTCGACCGCGCCCTCACGGCACTCGGCCCCGAACGCGTGCTCTTCGGCACGGACTCGGGGACCACGGGGCCGTACCGGAAGTGGATCGCGTTCCAGCAGCGTCGCACGCTCGAGGAGCTCGGCCTCTCGGAGCGCGATCGTGACCTCATCCTGCGAGCCAACGCGGTCCGCATCTTCAACCTGGACGACGCGTGATCGCACGAGCAGTAGAAGGAGCCGGGTCATGAGCTTCGGCAAGCACAACGAGGAGCGCGAGTACGACGAGCTCGTGAACTGGGATGCTCGACTCACGCGCGAGGGCCCGTTCTTCAGGCAGCTGTTCGGGGAGCACGGTGTGTGCTCTGTTGCCGACGTTGGCGCCGGCAGTGCGCGGCACTCCATCATGTACCGTTCATGGGGGTTGGACGTGACCGCCATCGATCCGAGTGCCGAGATGCTCGAGCTCGCGCGCGAGAACGCCGAGCGGCTTGGAAGCGACGTGCGCATCGTCGAGGGCGGGTTCGGTGAGGTCGCGAGTATCGTGAGCGCTCCGGTCGATGCGATCACGTGCACCGGCAACGCGCTCCCTCATGTCCGCTCGATCGAAGGACTCCGAGAGGCGCTCACCGACTTCGCAGTGGCGATTCGGCCCGGGGGTGTGCTCGTGCTTCACTACCTCGATCACGACCGGCTGCTCGAGCAGCGTATCCGCACGATGTCCCCGGTGTTCCGCGAAACGCCAGCCGGTGACAAGTTCTTCATGCGGCTGCTGGACTACACACCGGCAGGCGATGGGATCCTCTTCGACTTCGTCACGCTCGTGCGCGACGCCGCGGTCCGGGAGGCACCTCACACCATCGAGAGCTGGCCTGAGACGCTCGAGGACGACCCGGACGGTGGCTGGTCGCTCCGCTGCCGCCGCTCCCTCCACTTCGCGATGCCGGTCGCGCTCATCACAGCCGAACTCGAACGCGCAGGATTCGGCGATGTGAGAGCACTCGGCGATCACGAGGGCAGGCCGCTCGATGTCTCGGTCGACGAGAGCATGATCGTCGTGGCGGTGCGTGCGGGCGTCTAGCGACGAGGACTGCTTCCGGCACAGACCTCCGGGCCGAGCATGCAGCGTCTACCAAGGGCCGCGTCGCATGCTTCGACGGGACGGACGAGTCCGACCGGTGTGGCGCCGGCCCGACCAGATGACAGTTCACGGTAGACATGGCACAGCGGTAGCCCCGCGACGTTCTGGAAGCATTGGTCGTCCTCGACGCTCGCGAGGTGGTGCTCGATGTTGTATGCACCGGCGCATCCCAGCGCCTCGCCTCCGGCGATCCACTCCTCGATGTCCGGGGCGTCGAGCGAGCGCATGTGCACAGGGGTCGATACCGTGAAGGTGTGCGGGTGCGCCATCGCTTCTGTGCAGACGGCCACACCGGTGATGACCTCGTGGATCCCGCCTGAAAGGCCTCGCAGCATCCGTCTCGCGTCATCAGCGTCGACAGGTTTGCCGAGCACGGCTCCGTCATGGACCACGATAGTATCGAACGCGAGGATCGTGCCGCGCGCACCCTCTGCGCGCGCTGCCAGCGCCTTCTCGGTGGCAAGGGACGCGGCGAGCTCCGGGGGTGCGAGCGGCTGCGTCAGGTCCTCGGCGGTGTCGGTCGCCAGCGTGTGCGCATCGAACCCGAGCCAGGCGATGAGACGCCGACGGCGCGGCGAGGCGGATGCGAGCACGATGCGGGAGGCGGCCATGCGCGTGATGATAGCACCGGGTCATGGTAAGCGGCATAATCACATGAGTGCACCGTCGTCCGGAGATGAAGATGCCCTCAAGCCCGGCTCAGCCAGAACGCGCGCCAGAACCCATCGAGCGGTTCATCAAGCAGCTTCTGGTCGTCTACAAGGCGGCGAAACTCTACCCGCCAACCAGCGATATCCCGCTTGAGAGCGCCGGAGAACTGATCAGGCAGCTCCGCGGTCTGCTTCGAGACTCTCCCGAGCTGCTCTTCCAGGTGGTCAAAGAGGGCCTCATCTACCATGGTCGGCCGGTGCTGCCCGGTCTCGCACCCTTCGAGCGCTTCGCGCGCGAATGCTACCAGCGCCGCCTCGCGGAAGTCCGCTTCCACAGCGGCGTTTCCGCACAGGACGTGATCACGTTCTGCCGCGTCCTGCTCGAACCATCGGATGAGCTTGCAGTTGCCGGGGGCGTGGAGCAACGCCTGTGGGACCTTCAGGTCGATGGCGTGACCGTCCGGTCGGTGTCCACCAAGATCGTGGACACCGGGCTCGAGGAGGCAGGCGCGCCGCTCGATGCTGACGAGACGTGGCCGCCGAGCCACGCGCGCATCGATGAGCTCATCGATGCCGCCTACGGGGTCCGGCCCCGTGACCAGCGGTTGCTCGTGCGCTTCGTGCAGAGTCCGCGGCTCGTCTCGCGCTATCTCCAGGAGCTCGCCTCCTCCGGCCGCGGTGGGCGTCCGCTCACCAACCTCGTCGCGGGCAAGGTCGTATCGATGGCCCATGCCGCCACCTCGGAGCTCATCGAGGATCAGCCAGCGCTTTTCCGCTCCATCGCCGAAGCGCTCATCGAGCTCGAGCCTCCGCTCCGCCGCGCGGTGTTCATAGAGCGCCTCATACCGGAGGCACGCATCGACGAGGCGGTCGCTTCTGTGCTGCGGCAGTTCGAGGTCAGCGAGCTGTGTACGGCGCTCGTCGAGGGCATCAGCCCAGACCCGGTCTCGGCCGACGGTCTTTCCCGGGCCATCCGCAACCTCGCACTCATCAGCTTGCAGCCCAAGGAGGCCATCCTCTCGGCCGCCGGGGACGCCATGGCCGAGGAGGGTCTGGACGAGGACACGATCGCCACGGTCCTGGACAACGCCGCTCCCACGCAGATCACCATCGCCGACAACCGGAACAACAGTGCGAGGGACGTCGAGAGCATCGTCAAGCTGCTCGATCTCGCACCGGTCGCCAGGAGTGCCACGGACACCGAATCGATGGCGCTGCGGGCCGAGGTGGGCAACGGCATATCCGACAGCGACGTGCTGCTGAGCATCGTCACGCTGCTGACCATCGAGCGTCGTCCGGACATGTTCGCATCACTCATGAGCATCATCGAAGACGGCCTCGGCCTCATGCTCGAGCGCGGAGAGTTCGTGGAGGCGGCCGATGCCGCCGGCATGCTTGAGGTACTCGAGCACGACGGATCGCTCGAGCGCGCGCAGCAGACCCGGATCGACACCGCCCTGCGGGCGATGGCGCAGCCGCGGCGTATGCGCGACGTGATGATGGCACTGCGCTTCCACCATCGTGACACCCCGGAGGCCGATGCGTGCGGTCGGCTGATGCGTCTGCTCGGCGGACGGACGATCGACCCGTTGCTCGAGGTCCTTGCCGACGAACCGGACATGACCGCCCGCAAGAGCCTGGTCGACCTCATATCGACGCTCGCACCGGGCCATATCGGTGAGCTCGGCATCAAGTTGAACGATCCACGGTGGTACGTCGTGCGCAATGTGGTCAGCATCCTCGGCGCTACGCGCGACAGATCGGTGCTTCCGCTGCTGGCGCGGACGCTGCGCCACAACGACGTGCGCGTGCGGCGTGAGACGGTCCGGGCGGTCGCCGGAGTGCGGGACAAGCTGGCCGGGGAGATGCTCACCGCGGCGCTTTCGGACGAGGACCCACAGAACGTGGGACTTGCGGCCCGCTACCTCGGCACGCTCGGCATACAGGAGGCCGCCCCGCAACTTGCCGCGGTCGCCCGCGGCGAAGGCAGGGGCAACCGCGACACAGGAGCACGCGTCGAAGCGATCGAGGCGCTCGGGCGCCTGGGCACACCGGAGGCGGCGGAGGCGTTGCGCGATGTGCTGCGGCAACGCGTCTTCCTTGCGGGTGGGCGTATGCGCGAGGTGCGCACCGCCGCCGAAGCAGCGCTCGCAGGTCTCGGGCACACGACATCGGCGGGAGGTGCGTGATGAGCGACGAACGCCCGCAGGCGCGCGACGTCCACGCCCCCTACAGTGTCACAGCCGAGAGTGGCGAGGAGCGCGAGCGCGAGATCAGCCGCATCACCGCCGACATCCGCGACACTGCGACGGGCGCACGCTCGTTCTCGGCCGCACAGATCACGCGTGCCCGTGACCTGCTCGCGCGTCTGTACGCGTTGCGTCGCGCGCGGCGACTGTATCCGGGGGAGCATCCCGCTATCGCGCAGACGGAGCAGGACCTCTTCGATGTGATCGCGGCATATCACGCGGAGGGCGTGGACGTCTCGCTGACGTTCTTCGAGGACGAGGTGCTGCTCGGGGAGCAGGTGCTCACCGAGGACAGCATGCTGTTCGACCAGCTCATCCGGGACATGGTCTCCATCGGCGCGGGGAGTGTGAGTTTCCTCATGGGGCTGTCACCCGATGAGATCGCACGCTTCTCTCCCGTCATCGGCGCTCGCATAGAGGAGGTCCAGGAGCTCGACGGTGGAATCGCGTCGCTTGCCGAGCGGGCCGAGTGCCCACACATCCTCATCAGCGCGGTCAGTGTCGTCCGTGACGACGTCACGGTCGAGGAAGGCGATGCCCGAGAACTCGCCAAGGCGACGTACACCGGCACGCTCGAACTCCTGCGCGAACTCGAGCGGCTGATACGGTCGAACCAGTCCCTGAACGTGTCGCACCTGAAGAACACCGCTCGGAGCCTCGTCGACAGCATACTTCGCAACCGCTTCGCGATGCTGGAGCTGTCGGGGTTGAAGAGCTTCGATGAGTACACGTTCTACCACTCGATCAACGTGGCGATCCTGTCCGTGGCGCTCGGCTCGATGCTCACTCGCGATTACCGGTTCCTTTCCACGCTCGGGGTCGGCGCGATCCTGCACGACATCGGCAAGATGACCGTCGACCTCTCCGTACTCAACAAGACGGGCCCACTGACGAGCGATGAGTGGGCCGAGATGCGGCACCACCCGGTGCGTGGCGCCGAGATCGTGGCGCTCACTTCAGGGGTCGACCGGGCATCGATCGTCTGTGTCCTCGAACATCACATGCGGTACGACCTCGGTGGCTACCCTCCCCGGGAGCCGAAGCGGCGCCAACACATCGCCAGCCGCATCGTGGCGGTCGCGGACGCGTACGACGCGATGACCTCGCAGCGCCCCTACAGCGCTCCTCGCATGCAGGACGAGGCGATGGGCATCATCGTCAAGAGTGCGGGCAGCTCGCTCGACCCGGGGTTGGTACGGCAGTTCGTCGACATGCTCGGCTACTTCCCACCCCGGTCGCTCGTGCTGCTCAACACCGGTGAGACCGCAGTCGTGGTGAGTCCGAGCGCGAGCGACCCCACACGACCCGTCATCCGTATCATCGCCGGGGTCGATGGCACGATGGTCCGCCCCGTGGATCTCGATCTGAGCGCGAGTGCCGAGGCGCAAGGACGTTCGGTCGTGCGCTGCCTCGACCCCACGGGTATGAACGTGGACATAGCGGAGTTTCTGTAGGAGTGTCTGAGCGGCGGGGTACCATAGCCCGAGGACCAACGACGGGAGAACCCATGGCCGCACACACGAGACGACCCAACACCATCACGATCGTGGTTATCACGCTTGTCGTGCTCGCCGCGCTCTCGGGGATCGCCGCCGAGTTCTACACCGATGCGTTGTGGTATGCCGACCTCGATCAGTCCGTCGTCTTCTGGAGAAGCCTCGCATGGCGATGGGGCCTCGGCGCGGCATCGGCTCTGCTGTACTTCGGCATCGTGTTCGCGAACATCCGGATCGGTCGCTCGTTCGCACCGGCCCGTGCGACGCGCATCGCGTCGAGCCCGATGCTGCAGTTCGAAGAGACGATCGACCGGATGCGACAGGCGCTCGGGCGCTCGACGGGCCCGGCAGCCGTAGGCGTCGCCGCGCTGGCTGCGCTGATGGCGGGCCTTGCAGCAGCCGGATCGTGGGAGACGGTAGCGCTCGCATTCAACGGCGGGTCGTTCGGCGCAGCCGATGCCCAGTTCGGCCGTGACATAGGATTCTTCTTCTTCACGCTGCCCGCGCTCAGGCTTGCGCAACAGTGGCTGACGGGCGCTCTGGTGGTGACATTGCTCATCGTGACGGTCGTGCACCTTCTTGCCGGCTCGATCAGGCCATGGGACCGGTGGCGCGGGTTCGACCCCCACGTGAAGGCACACCTGTCGGTGATCGGCGGATTGATCGTCGTCGTCCAGGCGTTCGGATACTGGCTCGACATCTTCGAACTCGACTACTCGCCGCGGGGACAGGTCCTCGGCGCATCGTTCACCGATATCCACGCCCAGATTCCCGCATACTCCATCCTCATCGTCATCGCGCTGCTCTCGGGCATCGCACTCCTCGTGAACATCAGGTTCCGGGGCTGGCGTCTGCCTGCGATCGCGCTCGGCGCGTGGGTGTCAGCAGCCGTGCTGATCGGCGGTGTCTACCCGGCGCTCGTCCAGCAGTTCCGTGTCGCACCCAACGAGGTGGAGGCGGAGTCGCCCTATATCGCTCGCAACATCGAGGCGACTCGAGAGGCCTACGACCTGGAAGACATCGAGGTGCGTGCGTTTCCCGCCGACGAGAGTCTGACCGCCGCTGACCTCCCCGATAACGCGCGCACGATCGACAACGTTCGCCTTTGGGACCCGTCGGTCGTGCCCGACACCTACCGGCAGCTGCAGGGCATGCGGCTGTATTACGACTTCACCGACGTGGATATCGACCGCTACACGCTCGACGGAGAACGACGCCAGGTGCTCATCTCCGCACGCGAACTCGATGTGAGCCGACTCGCCACGCAGGCACAGACATGGGTGAACCAGCACCTTGTGTACACACACGGGTACGGCATCGTCATCAGCCCGGTCAACGAGAGCACCGGTCAGGGGTACCCGCACTTCATCATGAAGGACATCCCGCCCACCACGAGCACCGATCTCGCCATTGAACAGCCTGCGCTCTACTTCGGTGAGCTCACGGACAACTACGTGATCGCCGGAACAGGACTCCCCGAGTTCGACTATCCGGTGGGCGATTCCAACGCGGAGACGTCGTACACCGGCTCGGGCGGTATCGATGTCGGTGGGCTGCTGAGCCGCGCCGCGTTCGCGACCCGCTTCTCCGCCCCACAGATCCTGTTCAGCAACTACATCACGGACGGGAGCAAAGTGCTCTTCAGGCGCACGCTCACGGAGCGTGTCACCGCGCTTGCGCCGTGGCTGTACCAGGACTCCGACCCCTACCCGGTGGTCACCGACGGGAGGGTCGTGTGGGTGGTGGACTGCTATACGGTATCCGACCGGTACCCGTACTCCGAGCGGCACAGCGGCATCAACTACATCCGCAACTCGGTGAAGGTGACTATAGACGCATACGACGGCACGACCACGCTCTATGCATACGACCCCACCGATCCGCTCCTCGAAGCATGGTCGCGGGTCTACCCGGGTCTCCTCGCCGATGCGGCCGACATGCCCGATGGGGTTGCGGAACACCTGCGCTACCCGGCCGATCTGTTCTCGCTCCAGGCCGAGGTCTACAAGACCTATCACATGCGTGATCCGAAGGTCTTCTACAACAAGGAGGACCAGTGGGCGTTGCCCGGTGAGGGTAGCGACGGGTCAGGGACCGCGATGGATCCGTTCTACGTCCTGATGGAGCTCCCGCAGGAGGCCACCGAGGACTTCATGCTCATGATGCCGTTCACGCCACGGACGAAGGCGAACATGATCGGGTGGATGGCGGCGAAGTCGGACCCGGACAGCTACGGAGAGCGCGTGGTCTACACCCTGCCCAAGCAACGGCTCGTACTCGGCCCGGAGCAGGTGGCTGCACGCGTGAACCAGGACCCGGTGATCTCGCAGCAGCTGACGCTGTGGAGCCAGCGGGGGAGTGGCGTGCGGTGGGGCAACCTCCTGGTCATCCCCATGAACGACTCAATCGTGTACGTGCAGCCGCTCTATCTGCAATCCGAGCAGACCTCGATGCCGCAGTTGACGCGCGTCGTTGTCGCGTATGGCGACAAGATCGCGATGGAGCCCACGCTCGATGGAGCGCTCCTGGCCGTGTTCGGCGAGCAGGAGCGGCCGAGCGACGATGGTCGCCCCGCTGACGCATCTGCCGCCCGCGACCTCTACGACCGGGCTGTCGAGGCGCAACGAGCAGGCGACTGGGAGGCGTACGGACGCTATCTCGCCGAGCTGGGTGAGGTGCTTTCCGCGCTCGTCGGAGAGACGACCGTGACCCCGGCACCGTGAGATGACGCGTGCGCGGCGGTCGCTCCAGACGCCCGTCGGAGCGCCCGCACAGCTACGTCAAGGTTACCGGCTTGTGACAAGCGGGCGCGGTCTGTGGTAGTGTTCTACTTCGTTTGCTGGATAGCGGAGCTCGTGTGGCGTGCGTCAGACGGCCGAAGGGTCGCTGCGCGGGACCGGCGCCACCGGGTTTCCCGGCGGGATGAGAGCGGCCGACAGCGCAAGGGTGCGCGGGCCCAGAGGATCACGGTCAACACCACAAACAGCAGAGCACGTGCTGAGTGGCCAAGGCAGCGGATGCGTCCGATCTGCGTGGCCAGGAGCGCGGCGACATGCTTCCCTTTCTCTCCACTTCCATGAGTCGTCGTGTGCCCTGGGCTGCTGCCTGTCCTGTAGCCGTCCATGGAGGACAGTGTGAAGGTACGAAGTGAACGAGGCTCACGTAGACGCTCGCTCAGGTCCGCGCGTATCGGCGCGGCACTGCTCGTCGTAGCGCTGATCGGAGCCGGATCCGTCCCGACCCTTGTTGCGTTCGCGCAGATGGTAGAGGACGAACAGATGGTGATCACAGATCCGGGCCACGGGCTCAGCGCGGTCGACAGCCGTCCGGATCCCGACAAGCTGCGCACGCCCTCGGGCCTTGGTGCCCTCGAGGAGCAGGCGAGCGGTAAGCGGACAGCCACCGCGGTCCAGAAGCCCGCAGCGGCACGTACGACCGCTCCTACGGCCGCCCCCAAGTCTGCGCCCGCTGCGGCGCCCGACGGCACTGGTTGGAGGACCGCGCGCGCGTCCTGGTACGGCCCTGGGTTCTACGGCAACACCATGGCTGGCGGCGGGATTCTTCAGCCCGACAGCATGGTCGTCGCACACCGGACCCTTGCGTTCGGTACCCGGATCGAGTTCTCCTACAAGGGGCGCACCTGCATCGCCACGGTCCAGGATCGTGGGCCGTTCACCGCGGGTCGCGTCTTCGACCTCGGCCCTGGCACCGCACGGACGCTCGGCTTCTCGGGCGTGGGCACGGTGAGCTACCGCATCCTCTGATGATGCATTCGTGACAGTGATCGGGCGGCGTCTCCCATGGAGGCGCCGCCTGTCCGTTCGTACGGAGACGCTCGTTTGGGGTATCTTCGAAAGTGGCGTCACCGTTCACGAGGAGGGCACCATGGCCGCACCCGGCGACAAGCCGACGGGCACCGCGCACGGATTCGAGGCCGTCATCGACTCGGTCGCCGACCTGCTACAGACAGCGGTCGACTGGCTGCGCCAGGAGGCTGCCGGGATCGTGCAGGAGAAGATCGTCGCCCCAATACAGCGTCTCGGGCTCACACTCGCTTCGGCCGCGGCCGCGGCTGCATTGCTGGTGCTCGGTCTCACCTTCATCGCAGTCGCACTCTTCTTGCTGCTCGCGAACTGGGTGGGCTATCCCGGCGCCTTGCTGATCATCGGTGCCGCGCTCATGCTCGGCTCGCTCCTGTTCCTCGTCATCAAAGTGAGGTCGATGCAGAAGTGAACGAAACCCGGGAAGCAGCGATCGCTTCACGACAGCTCACGGTCGACGACCTGAAGCAGAAGGCTCTGCACATCCGCGACCTCGCCGAGTCCGAGACGCGTGAGATGTTCCAACGCGATGCGACGAAGGTGCTCATGATAGGAGCTGTCGCGGTCGTGGCGGCACTGTCTATCGCCTACTATCTCGGCACCCGCCATGCGTGGGGCACGGCTGACGACGCGATGTGAGCCGAGTGCGGCTGCGCTGCGTGCGAGTGCTCGGCGACCGCGTCGATCTGGTGCTTGAGGCCGATCCCGATCCCGCGCCGCGTGAGGTCGCCGAGCGTGCGGCGACACGGCTTCTCGCATGGCTTCCAGGCCTTGAGGCACATCGTTGCTCAACGGGCGACGCGCGGACCTTCGCCGAGGAGATGCGCGATACGGAGACGCCCCATCTCCTCGAGCACGTGGTACTTGAACTGTTGCGCCGCGCCGGATCGTGTGACGGTATTCGCGGCGAGACGGTCTGGCGCAAAGGCGATGACGCGTACCTCGTCTCCATCTTCGACGACGACGACGCACTGTGCATGAGGGCGGCCCGGCTCGCGCTTCAGCTGATCGACGCCGCCTTCGGGGACGGGTGTGCTCCCGATCTCGATGCCGAGATCGCGCGGATGGTCGCGCTCCGGTGACGGCGAACCGTCACCATGCCGCGATTGACCCCCATCGAAGCTCGGTGCTAAGGTACCTGGCATCCCCGGCTCGCCGGGCGAACATGCAGTGGACGTGAGGGAAGAGGGCATCATAGGCCCGGCCACCCCTCCGCAGGTCCCCCGCCAGCACCGCTCCTGAGAGCGGCGGAAGCGGGCGGCAGGCCCGGACCGTTATCCCGGGACCGAGGTCCGGTGAGAGCGATCGAGCGCCGGACAAAGACAGGTGGTACCGCGACGACCCTCGCCCTGTCGGCAGGGTCGTTTTCTGTCGTCTGGGGGCGCGTCAGCGCCTTTGAGGAGCAGTGATGGGTACCGCACGAGTGGTGTTCGACCGTTGGAGCGATCGGTACGCGGAACGCATGGCGGACGTGCGCTCGAGCGCCGTCCGGGATCTGTTCGCCGCCGCCACTCGACCCGACATGATCTCGTTTTCTGGTGGCATGCCCGAGATCCGGCGTGTGCCGATCGGTTCGGTCATCAGCGCCACCACCTCGGCGTTGCGCGACTCGGGCACCGAGGCGCTTCAGTACGGCTCCTCCGAGGGTCGGCCCAAGATCCGGCAGGTGGTCGTCGACCTCATGGGAGAGGTCGGGGTCCGCGTGAAGCCGGATGATCTTGTGATAACCGCCGGCGCCCAGCAGGCGCTCGATCTGATCGCCAAGATATTCATCGATCCCGGCGACATCATCATCACCGAGGGCCCCACCTACCTCGGCGCGCTGCAGGCGTTCTCCGCCTACCAGCCGAACATCGTGTGCATACCGATGGACGCCGAGGGCATGCGCACGGACCTGTTGGCCGAAGAGTTGAAGCGCCTCGGTCCTCGCGGCGCCAAGTTCATCTACACGATTCCCAACTTCCAGAACCCGGCTGGCGTGACGCTCACCCCGCAGCGCCGACGCGAGCTCCTGGATCTGGCGCGTGAGTACGACATCCCGGTCATCGAGGACGACCCGTACGGGCGGCTGCGCTTCGAGGGGGGTCACTGTCTGCCACTGCGTGCGCTGGACGACGACGTCATCTACCTTGGCACGTTCTCCAAGATCTTCGCGCCCGGCTTGCGGCTCGGCTGGGTCATCGCCCCGAGGCCGATTCTCGCGAAGATCCTGCTCGCCAAGCAGGCCGCCGACCTCTGCGGCAGTGCCTTTGCACAGACCACCGCCGAGCGCTACTTCGCCGACACACGGTGGCGTAAGGTGCTGCAGGACCTCACCCGGGCGTACTCCGAACGCCGGGATGCCATGATCGACGCGCTCGGTGAGCACTTCCCGGCCGAGGCGAGCTGGACGGTGCCCGAGGGCGGGTTCTTCGTGTGGGTGGAGATGCCGACGTTCCTGGACCTCAAGTCCATCCTTGCGGAGGCGGTCGAACGCGGCGTCACGTATGTGCCGGGTGACGCTTTCTACCCGGACGGCCGGGGGCGCAACTGCATGCGTCTCGGCTTCTGCTATGCCGAGCCCGCGGCGATCCGTGAAGGCATCCGCCGTCTTGCCGAGGTGCTCGAGGACCGGCTTGAACTGTACCGTGCGTTCGCGGCTGCTGGCGTACTGCCCGCGGCCGAAGCTGAAGAGAGGGGCTGATCAGGTGAAGGAGAAGATCGCGGTGCTCATGGGCGGGCAGTCGCTCGAGCGCGAGGTCTCGCTCGTGAGCGGCAAGCGCGTGTGCGATGCGCTTGAGGCCGAGGGGTATCGGGTGCTCGCGCTCGACGTGACGCCCGACCTGGTCACAACGCTCCGGAGCGAGCGGCCCGACGCCGTGTACATCGCGCTTCATGGCAAGTACGGCGAGGACGGCACGGTGCAGGAGCTGCTCGAGTTCCTCGGCATCCCGTACACCGGCCCGGGTGTCGTCGCATCGGCGCTCGCGTGGGACAAGGCGCTCAGCAAGCGGCTGTTCGTAGCTGATGGCATTCCGACTCCAGCGTGGGTGACGTTCACCGCGGCTGCGTTCAAGCAGATGGGCGCAGCCACCGCGCTCGACCTCGTGCCCGGCGCCGTTGGGGGCTTCCCCGTGGTCGTAAAGCCCTCCAAGCAGGGCTCTGCGCTCGGTCTCACCAAAGTCGACGACGCCTCGGGGCTGGCCGAAGCACTTCTGACAGCGCTCTCATACGGTGATACCGCGATCGTCGAGAAGTGGATCGACGGACGCGAACTGGCGGTCTCTGTGGTGAGCGATCGCGAGGGCGTGCCGCGCGTCTTCCCGCCGGTGGAGATGGAGCCCAAGAGCGGACTCTTCGACTTCACCGCGATGTACACTGCCGGCGAGACCGACTACTACGTCCCCGCCCGCCTCGACGACGCTACGATGGGTGCGGTGATCGACCGGGCGGCCCGCGTACACACGTTGCTCGGCTGCGAGCGGGTCAGCCGCGTGGACATGGTCGTGGCGGAAGACGGCACCCCGTACGTCCTGGAGGTCAACACATCGCCGGGCATGACGGAGACCTCACTCCTGCCCATGGCAGCCGCTGCCGAGGGGCTGGATTTCCAGGAGCTGGTAGCGCATCTGGTACGCTCTATACTCGACGACGCGCGGTGATTGGGTACATATACCACTGTCGTCGGTTCTAAGGACTGTCCGCTCGCTAGCTCGGAGGTGGGTTCCCTATGTACGACTATCGCAGAGGTGAAAGCATACTCGGCGCGTTCCTGCTCGGCGGCATCGTCGGCGCCGTGCTCGGACTGCTCTTCTCACCCCGCTCGGGACGCGAGAACCGGGAGTTCATCGCCGCCAAGGCCGATGAGTACTGGGGAGAGGGCAAGCAGTTCTACGAGACGAGCCGAGCGAAGGTCCTCGATGAGACCGAGGAGATGCGGGTCAAGATCGATGCGGCTCGCGATCGTCTGAAGGAGCAGGTCGACACGGTCACACAGCAGGCCAAGGGCAAGATCCAGGAAGTCGCCCCCGCAGCCCGCGACGCCGTCACTCGGGCCGGCGAGTCCGTCAAGTCGGGCGTCGGCACGGTCGAGACCAAGGCGCAGGGCGTGCTCGACAAGCTCGCGGAGAAGGCAGCGCCGGCACCGGCCGAAGCCGCTCCCGATCTTACCGACCTACCGGTCGTCGAGTAGAACCACAGCGTCTCGCGGTATGATTGAAGGGCCGGCCGCTGCAGCGGCCGGCCCTTTCGCACCCGGCGAGCAGGCCGGCGATGGAGGTGGAGCGGATGCCGAGCATCACGATGTATGAACGTCGGGCCATCGTCGGCCAGAACGGCCGACAGCTGGGGCGAGTCTCAGCGGTCCTGTTCCACCCCTCGGAACCACGGGTGGTCGGCGTGCAGGTCGACCGCGGTGCGATCCTCGGCGTCATCGACCAGCGTCCGCGTTACGTGCCGCTCGACGATCTGCGCATCGCGGGCGACGAGGCGCTTGCGATCGAGAAGGACGCGCTGCCCAAGGACAACGAGGGCGAGCGCGCACTCGGTTACAGCTGGGACGAAAGCGTGATCTGGCATGGAATGCCGGTGAGCTCGACCACAGGCGAGCAGGTCGGCACCGTCAACGATGCGGAGTTCGATGCATCAACGGGGGAGATCACGGTCCTCCGGGTCTCCACCGGCGCTGTCGGTGATCTGGCGGTCGGACGTCTGGAGGTCCCGCGTGCGATCGTGCGGGGCTTCGTGCGCGATGCTGTCGTGGTCGAGGCCGGCTACGCGGAGCTCACTGCGACCGGCGGAGCCGCCAAGGCTGCTGCAAGCGGTGTGACCGCCCTCAAGGAGCGCTCGGGCCAGGTGGCGGATGGGATGATGCAGGTCGGCGTAGCGGCCGCGGGTGCGCTCGGCCGATCCCTCAAGAGTGGCGTGGGCCGCAAAGCCATCGATAAGATGAAGTCGCTCATGGACGACGAGGAGTAAGGGTCCGCCGTGCGGAAGATCATCGGACTGAGCGTGCTCGACCGCGAACGGCTGCCGGTACCCTGTGCCGGCTGCATGTACTGGGAGAGTGCCGACCGCCTGCCCTTCGAGTGCGGGGCGCGGTGTGACGAGGCCGAGGCGACGGAGCGTGTCAGAGTGATAGCGGACGCCTGGGGTGAGTGCGGCCGGGTGGTCGTCGAGGACGGCGAGGTGCTCGGGTTCATCAAGTATGCGCCACCCCTCTACATGCCGCAGGCGCGGCACCTGCCGCCAGGCCCGCCGGATGGCGATGCTCCACTGATCACCTGCATGCACATCGACCCGGATGCCCGGCAGAAGGGGGTCGGAGGGTTGCTGTTGCGTGCTGCGATGCGCGATCTCGCGCAGCGCGGGGAGCGAACCGTGCAGGCCTACGCGACGACCTACCGGGGCGACATGTCCGACGTGCCAGTCGTGGGCGTGGAGTTCCTGCTGCGCCACGGGTTCACTGTGGCTCGTCCGCATCCCGAGGTACCCCTGATGCGTGTCGACCTCAAGACGCTCGTCTCGTGGACCGAGAACCTCGAGGCGGTACTGGAGTCTCTGCGACTGCCGGTCCGCGCTCCGCGACGCGAGCCGGTCACTCTGTCGAAGGCAGATAGGTGAGCTCGCCGATCCGGTAGGTCCGGGTAGGCGTGACCACGATGTCCATCGGCCTGTCGTACGAGTCATGCGGTACCCGATCGACGACCTGCTCGTCGTAGGCCACACCGATCGTGAGCGGGCACCCGCCCACGTCCGCCAGCAGGGAGTCGTAGTAGCCGCCGCCGAACCCGAGCCGGTTCCCCGAAGGATCGAACGCGACCCCGGGGACGATCAGCGCAGACAGGGCCTCGAGTGGCGCGCGAGGTGAGTCCTCGGTCGGCTCACGCAAATCGAAGGCACCGTTGACCAGCGGTGACTCCCGATCGACCCAGTGCAGGGTGAGCTCGCGGGGTCCGGCTACCCTCGGGTAGGCGATGCGCGTGCCCCGCTCGCGGAGCGCGAACTCCAGCACGCTCACGTCGACCTCCTCCGGAGAAGCTCCGTAGACCATCACTGCGGATGCCCCCGCGATCTCTGGGAGAGCGAGCACGCGCTCGGCGACGGCATACGCATATGCGGTGCGCAGCTCGGGAAGGACCGACCTACGCGCAGCACGCGCTTTCAGACGCAGCACGGACTTGGCTCGGTCGAGCGATTCGTGGTCGGTGCTACCGGATGTATCGGTCATGTAACAAGCATAGCACCGCGGTCATCCGATGTTGAGTATTGTCATAACCATCAGGATGGCAGTCAGAGCGATGACGATCACGATGGTCGCCCAGGCAAGCATGTTGTTCAGTCGGCTGTTGACGTGGCGACCCATGATCGTCCGGTCGTTGATGATGATCATCATGAAGATGAGGAGGAACGGTAGCAGTATGCCGTTGACCACCTGGGAGACCAGCATGATGGCGATCAGGTCCAACCCCGGAATCAGTATCGTGGCTGCCGATGCCACGATGATGACGGTGTAGAGCCCGTTGAAGACGGGGGCCTCCGACCACTCTCGATCCAGACCAGACTCCCATCCGAACGCCTCGCAGATCGCGTAGGCAGAGGTGAGCGGGAGTACCGCCGCGGCGAGAAGCGATGCCGAGAGCAACCCGACCGAGAACAGCATCTCGGCGTATGGACCCGCGAGCGGTGCCAACGCCCGAGCCGCGTCCTCGGCTCCGGCGATCTGGATACCGGCGGGATGCAGGATCGTCCCGGTGGTGATGATGATCGCGCAGGCGATCAGGTTGGCCGCGACCGCACCGAGCATGACGTCCCACCGCGCAAGTCGCCACTCACGGACGGTCGTTCCCTTGTCGACGATGTTGCTCTGCAGCAGGAACTGCATCCACGGAGCGATGGTGGTGCCCGTGAGGCCGATGGAGAGCGCGATGAAGCTGCGGTCGGGCACGATGGAGGGGACCACGAACGCTCGCCCCACCTCGCCCCAGTCGGGGCGGGCGAGGAAGACGGCCACGATGTAGGCGATGAATACCGACGAGAGTGCGAGAAGCACCTTCTCGACGCGGGTGTAGCTGCCGCGAACCACGAGCATCCACACGATCAGCGCGGCGATGGGCACCGAGATGTACCGGGAGACTCCGAAGAGCTCCATCGCGGCTGCCACGCCGGCGAACTCGGCGATGGTGGTCGCGGCGGTGCTGCCGAGCAGCATGAGCATCGCACCGAAGGTAAGTCGTACGCCGAACCGCTCGCGGATCAGGGCGGCGAACCCCTTGCCGGTGACGGCGCCCATGCGCCCCGCCATCTCCTGCACGATCATGAACGCGGGAGTCATGGCGAGCATCATCCACAGCATCGAATAGCCGTAGCGTGCGCCCGCCTCTGAGTAGGTGGAGATGCCGCCCGCGTCGTTGCCGGCGGACGCCGAGATGATCCCCGGGCCGATGAGCGCGAGGATCGCGAAGAGCGGCAGGCGCTTCTTCGTGTCGGCTGCCGGCGTCAACGGCTAGCCTCCCGCAGTGATGAGAGCTGCACCCCACGTCGACCCGAACGCATAGGCGAGTCCGAGGTAGATCACCGCGCCGAGCAGCATCGCGGTGATGGCGAGCCCGGCGCCGGACACCGCCTTCTCCTGTGCGCTTCTGCGCAGGGCGACGTGCCCGAGCATCCCACCCACGAGCACCGTGAGCAGGCTGGCTGCGGCGGTCGCCGCCGCGAACGGCGTCGCGATCACGTGCATCTCACCAGTGGAGAGCACCACGAACCCGGACGCCACGAGCGCGTTCAAGAGCGCGGCCGCCAGCCCGATCCCGCCTTCGCGCAGCAGCCGCTTCCCGAGCGTGAGCCGCTCGTCCTCGTCCTCGTCTTCGATGAGCTCGGCGAGCGTACGTGAGGAGAGGTCTTCGGCGGTCCTGAGGAGCAGTGGAAGCAGCACGAGCGCCCAGGACGTCATCGTGAGGCCAAATCCGAGGCTCACCGAGCCCGTCTCGGCCAGGACGTCCGTCAGTGGGCGGCTCACTCCGATGAAGGCGAGGAACGCGATGCCCCATACCAGGAGCCACGCATTGCGGCGGACGAGCCACCACCAGAGGCTGGCCAGCGGCCCGTGCTCGCGGGTCGCACCGGTCGCGATGGCGAGGTCCTCGGCGGACTCCTCCTCGAGGACCTCGAGCGCGTCGTCGACGGTCACGATGCCGAGCAGCTTGCCGGTCTCGTCGATGACGGGGAGTGCGAGGAGGTCGTACTTGCTCATCGTCTCCGCGACGACCTCCTGGTCGTCGTCCGGCCCCACGGTGGTGACGTCACGGCTGAGGAGGTCCGCGATGCGCGTCTCGGGCTCGGAGATCACGAGGTCCCGGAGCGAGATCACGCCCTCGAGGCGCCGGTCCTCGTCAACCACGTAGATGTAGTAGATGCCCTCGCGCTCCGCGGCCTCTCCCCGAAGATGCTCGATGACCTGCTGCACGCTCATGCCCTCGGTCACTGTGGTGACCTCCGGCGTCATGATGCCTCCTGCGGTCTTCTCGCGGTAGCCGAGGAGCGAGCGGATCGCGCGCGCTTCGTTCACCCCCATCAGGCGGAGCAGCGCTTCGGCCTTGTCGTACGACAGGTCGCCGATGATGTCGGCGGCATCGTCCGGGTCCATCTCCTCGAGGATGTCGCTCGCGCGCTGATCGCCGAGGTCATCGATGAGGTCGGCCTGGAACTCGTCCTCCAGCTCGGCGACGGTGAGGGCGGCTTGCACGTTGTCCAGATGCTCGAACACGCGTGCCCGCTGCGAAGGCCCGAGCTGCTCGAGCACGTCGGCTACGTCGGCGGGGTGGAGCTCGTGGAGGCGCTTGTGCGTGACCGACAGCCGCACGTGCGAGAGGTCGCGGTCGAGCAGGTCCATGTAGTTCCACGCGATGAGGTTCTCGGAGAGGTCTCGGCCGAACAGCTTGAGCACGGTGGATACCGCGCCCTCCACCAAAGGATGGATCCCGCGGAGGATGCCCCGCATGCCCACTTCGGCACCGAGCAGCCGCAGCTGGTTGCGACTCTCGGAGAGCTTGAGGTCGTTGACGCGCACGACCTTCATGCCCTGCGTGTCGACGATCTGCTTGTTGAGCAGATCGCGGGCGAGCAGCACCTCGTCGGGCTGCAGGTAGCTGAAGCGTAGTGCGGCGCGCTCGGCGTTGAGCTCGATGCGGTCGTCGTCGAGCGTCGAGACGAACTTGCGCCAGGACAGCATGAACGGCGTCTTCTCGGGGCCGAGGAACGCGAGCGAGGTGACGCGGGGGAACACCTCGCCGGTGGCGATCGCGATGTCGCTGATCTCACCGATGACCTCGCCAGCGGCGTCGACCACCGGCTTGCCCAGCATCCGGGTCAGATAGAACATATGGCTCCCTCCTCCCGGCATACGTGCCGGCAGGTCGATCGTGACGGGGGTCCCGAACCCCCGAGGCGATCTCAGGAGCCGGGACCTAAGGACTTGATGGTGTCACTGAGGTCCGGTTTCTCTTGGCAACAGGTCCGACAACGATACGAGCCCCGCGTCGTGCTCGACGGGGGCCCGGTATGCGGCATGCGCCGCGAACGGTACGGTGGCGTGTGCCTGCCGTAACGTAGCTCCGTCCCTCGTCTGCGGTTTTGGCACTGTCCGACGTAGGGCGCACGGGCTCTCCGTGCGGCGGCAAGCCGCCTCTTGCAGTCCCAGCCACCTTAGCCGTCCCCTTAAGCCGGGGAGGGCTGTTCTACCCATTGGCGTCTCTCGACATTTCCGGGCAGTGGCCTGTGTTCGAACAGGAGCCGCACC
>JAFGAG010000016.1 GCA_016933785.1 Coriobacteriia bacterium
CGACACGCTGTACGCCCCGGCTATGGGGTTGCTCGGCGGCGCGTGGGCCTCAGGCGCCATCGACGAGATCGTCTTCACGCAGGCTGCAGTGGTGGCCGAACAGGTCGGGTCGTTCGTGATGCCGTCGGCGGCCAAGCGTGATACCGGTGTGACCGTCGTGCTCGGCACGATCCACCGCGATCAGCATTCGATCGCCAGCACGATCGTGGCGGCTACGCTCAAAGAGGCCGGCTATCGCGTGAACGACCTCGGTGTGGACGTACGCCCCTCCGACTTCGTCGAACGCGTGCAGGAGACCGGCGCGCGGATCGTTATCGTGTTCGCGGAGACGATGCGCACCGCACGGGCCGTCGCGAGCATCCGGGACGTGCTCGCTGCCGAGGGGGTAGAGGGCGTCGTGTTGCTCGTGAGCGG
Source organism: Coriobacteriia bacterium (assembly GCA_016933785.1). Taxonomy (GTDB): domain Bacteria; phylum Actinomycetota; class Coriobacteriia; order Anaerosomatales; family Anaerosomataceae; genus Anaerosoma. Next base: position 415 of record JAFGAG010000016.1, read on the forward strand.
CGGGCCGTTCGCGGCCGACAGTGCGCTCGCGCGCGAGGTGGGCGCCAATGGCATCGTCACCGGCGCCGAGGCAGCCCTCCGCATCGTGTCGAGAGCCGCTCGGGACCTTGCCGGCGCGGAGGGTGGGGCGTGATGGCTGAGCGCACAACGGCTGTCGTCACGGCCGAGGATCTCGCGCGTCAGGGCCGGGTGGGCGCCGCCGTGAGCGCGTGCTACGAGGCGCTCGCACTCGGCGACCAGGGTGCTTACGTGCACACGCTGCTTGCGAGTCTGATGCTCGAAGGTGACTTCTACGATGAGGCGATCGCCGAGGCGACCGCGGCCATCGAAGCCGATCCCGACTGTTCGCCGGCGTATCTGGCGCTCGGCCTGGCGTACGACCGGCGCGGCGGCATGTGGGACCAGTCGGTGCTCGTGTGGCACGAGCTCGCCGAGGTCGTGCCCGATCTCGTGACCGCCCACGTCCAGCTTGGCGAAGCGTTCGCCGCCGCCGCGTTCTCCGAGGAGGCGGTGGGAAGCTGGAAGCGGGCCCTCGAACTCGACCCGCGCGAGTCGCGCGCCACCTACAATCTCGCCATCGCGAGCCTGAAGCGTGAGGGCATGGCGCTCGCTCTGCCACTCTTCCGGCAGGCGGGCGAGCTCGATCCCAGCCAGGACGAGCTGTTCTTCGCGCTTCTCGGCCTTGAGGACGCTCCGATCATCACGGTCGATCCTGCACGAGTGAAGCCGAACCGCGAGGCGCGCCTGGGGGCGGCGGGACTCGCGCTCAAGGCGGACGACCTCTTCAGCGCGGCCGAGCTGGTGCGGGCGGCGCTCGACGAGCAGCCTGACGACGCCGAAGCACTCGCACTCGCTGCGTACGCATACCTCAAGCAGGAAGCGGCCAACGAGGCGATGGCCTGTGCTCTGCGCGCGGTGTCCCTCAAGCCCGATCTTCCGACCGCGCTCTACTGTCTCGGCGTGGTGTATGCCCGCCGGACGGGGCTCAACAGGCACGCCGCGCGGGTCTTCATCGCACTCGCCAAGAAAGCGCCTGCGCATGCGCTTGTCCACGTGCTGCTCGCTGAGTCGCTGCTTGCGCTGCAGCGATACGAGCAGGCGGGGAAGGCGTACCGCACGGCGGTCCGTCTCGACCCCGCGTGCGTGCGTGCGCGTTTCGGACTGGCGGCCACCTATCTCACCGAGGGGCGCCATGCGGAGGCCTCGTGGGAGATCAGGCGCGCCGCGTATTACGACACCAAGCGCCAGGGACTCTTCTGGCGGCTCTATGAGGAGTACGTGGCCGGAGGTGAGGACGCGTGACCAAGCCGACGCGTGAGGCCAAACCCACGGGCCCGGTGCGCAACGCGCTCTTCCCGGTCGGTGTCGATCTCTATCCGCTCGATGACGAGCGCGCGTCGTTCGACGATTGGTACGCGCACGACCTGGAACCCGATCTTGCCGCGATGGCCGCAGCGAATCTGTCGCTCGTCCGCGTGTTCGTGTCCTGGAAGCTCTTTGAACCACAGGTGGGCCAGTATGACGACGAGGCCGAGGATCGCCTCGGCGAAGTCCTCGCCTCGGCGCGTGCGCACGACCTCAAGGCTATCGTCACGTTCTTCGCCGATGACCGTTTCGCCGAGATGAACGACGTGACCTGGGCCAAGAAGCGCGATCCTCGCACGGACGACTACCTCATCCAGCGCGAGGTCTCGCTCGTCCAGCGGGTGGTGAACCGCTACCGCACCGACCCGGCGATCTGGGCATGGGAGCTCGGCAACGAGGCGTTCTTCACCGGCTTCGAGAGTGAGGATGCCCTTCAGAAGTGGACGGCGGCGCTGCGCGAGGCCATCCGTGAGGTGGATACAGCACGGGCGATCATGCTCGGCGTCGATGTCGAGACGCTCGTTCGCGAGACCGGCGTGGACGCCACGGCGGCGATCGATGCGTTCGAGCATGCCGTCTCGCACGTCACGGCGCCGTACCTCTCGTACATCGCCGAGGGGCCACTCACGCACGGACCAGCGACGTACCTGGACTCCTTCCTGCTGCGCTGCGGCCTGAGGAGCCTGCCTGTGATGGCCGATGGGGTGGGCGTCCACTCGCTGGATGGCTCCGTGGCCGAGGAAGCCGCCTATATGCGCACCGCGCTTTTCTCCACACTCATGAACCGCGGTGCGGGGGTGATGCTCCGCAGGTGGCGCGATATGGATGCCGAGAAGCGCGAGCCGTACTTCCGCGACCCCTTCGAAGTGCTCGTGGGTCTCACTGATACGGGTGGTGAGCCCAAGCCCTCCCTCGAGGAGGTCCGCAGGTTCACCCGCACGGCCGCCCGTCTCGATCTCCGGCACCACCTGCCTGCGCCCGAACGGGCTGCGGTCCTCATCCCTGCGGAGCGCCACGACCCACTGCCGTCGCTGGCGGGACTCTACGACCCGCGCTCGTGCCTGCAGGCGTACATCGCCGCGAAAGAGGCGCATCTGCCGGTCACGCTCGTCCGGGAAGGTGCCGGCCTCAAGGACATGATGACGATCTTCATCCCCTCGGCAGGCAAGCTCAGTCCCTCGATGTGGCAGGAGCTGGGAGCGTTCGTGCAGTCGGGGGGCTCTGTGGTGCTGTCCTACGGCGGCGGTGACGCCGACCCGGCGATCCGCGAGATCTTCGGCGTCGACTTCCTGGGTGACCACGGTGTGCGCGCGATCGTCAGCTGCAGGGTGGCACAGCCGGGGCTGCTCGGCGACCTGACAGCCTTCGACGCGCGTCTCGACCTGCCGCACTACGCGCTCGTCGGGGGCGGGAGCGCCACGGTGGTCGCAACCGACGCCACCGGCAGTCCGTTGCTCACGCTGAACCAGTACGGCCAGGGTCGCGCGGTGTTCGTCGCCGCGCCGCTGGAACGTGCGATCGCTCAGAGCGATCCCTGGGCAGCGCCCGAGTCCATCCGGCACTTCCTGCGCACGGTTTACGGCTCGGTGGCCAGGGCCACCGGTGCCGGCCCCGTGGTCGACTGCGACGATCCGGCCGTCGAACTGGCGCTCTTCCAGGCCGAAGACAGTGATGTGGTGCTGGTACTGAGTCACGATGTTGCGGCACGTACCGCCACGCTTCTGGCGGAGCGTGTGGTAGCCTCGGTCTCGGATGTCCGAGGCGGCCCGGCGGCCGATGTAGGCGCGAAGTCGTTCGGTGTTCCGCTCGGCCCCAACGGGGCCGCAGCGCTCAGGCTGACGTACGGGGGATAGGGAGCAGGGGTACATGCCGGACACAACACGAAGCTGCTCGTTCCTGCTGGAGCCATGGCTCGAGCTTCACGATCTCGTCGAGAAGCACCCCCACCTCCGGCGCGTGCTCTTCGACCCGGTCACCGGGTTGCCTACCGCGCCGCTGCTCTTCCCGCGCATCGAGTCGCTTCTCGAGGAGCGGGGCGAGATATCGCTGCTGTGCCTCAACGTCATCAAGTACTCCAAGATCGAAGAGATCTATGGCTGGGAGGTCTTCGACGAGGTCATGCGCGAGGTAGCGGCATCGCTCGAGCGCATCACCGGGTTCGAACTCCGGGACAGCGACATCGTTGCCGAGCTCATGATCTCCGGCAACTCCCTCGTGGTGCTGCTCTCGCCACCGCGCACTACCGCCGGGATGCAGCGTGAGGCGCTCGATCTCCTCGCCAGGCGCATCGAATCACATGTCCGTGAGGACCTCTCGGCCGTCCTGGACCCATCGCTGTACCCGAAGTTCGGCTGCTATGCGGGCGCGGCCACGGTGCGCCGGGACGACAGCGTGCGCCTGGAGCGGCTCGTGCATATGGCGCTCGAGACCGCTCTCGCGGACTCCGACATGCGCGAATGCACTGACGGTGAGTGCCGCAAGCGACGCCTCGAGCAGATCATCCAGGCAGGGGACGTACGCACGTTCGTACACCCCATCTACCGGCTCGACGACCTCGAGATCATCGGCTACGAGGCGCTCTCCCGTGGGCCTGAAGCGAGCGAGTTCGAGCGGCCCGACAAGCTCTTCAAGGTCGCATATGACAGCGATCTCGTGCTCAAGCTCGAGCGGCTCTGCCGCCATCGGGCGTTCGAGTCAGCGGTGGATCTACCTGCGGGCCGGTTGTTGTTCGTCAACATCGAACCTGAAGCGGTCTCAGACCCCGAACTGCGTGACATCATGATGAGCTCGGTCGTGGCCGAGTCGAACATGGCCCCCTCGCAGATCGTGCTCGAGATCACCGAGCGGACCGCGGTGGAGGACTTCGGCGCCTTCCGCGCGACGCTCGAGTACCTACGCGCGCTCGGTTTCAGGATCGCAATCGACGACGGGGGCGCGGGGTACGGCTCGATGCAGTGCATCGCAGAGGTGCACCCCGAGTGGCTGAAGATCGATCTCTCGCTCGTGCGCGACATCGATACCGATGATGTGCGTCGCGCCCTGGTGGGCACGATCGCGACCTTCGCGGAGCGCACGGGCGTGAAGCTCATAGCCGAGGGGATCGAACGGCCCGAGCAACTTGCGGTGTTGCGTGAGATCGGCGTGGAGTACGGCCAGGGCTTCCTCTTCTGTCGCCCGCAGGTGCCGTTCCCGGCAGACGCCGACGTGACTCCGGATCTCTGAGGGCGCGGGAGGAGACGCATGGACGATCAGCCGCACGTTCCGCGTGAAGGAAGTCACGGCGTCCAGTGGGGGCTCGCGATCGCTCTGGTGCTGGTGATGGTGGCGACGGGCGTCGTCGCGTGGATGCTCGGCAGCAGCAACCAGTTGGGCGGTACGTCGTGGGTCCTCACCGAGCTTCCACAGAGCGGCGTTGAGATCGGCGGCCATACCGTCACCGCGGCGTTCACTGCCGATGAGATGACCGGACAGGCGCCGGTGAACAGCTATGGCGGCGAGTACACCGCAGGTGGCGCGGTGTTCAAGGTAGGCGATGTGGCGCGGACGCTGATGGCCGGGCCCGACGACGCGATGGCTGTCGAGGATGCGTACTTCGAGGCGCTCACCACGGTGACCGCCTATGTCTACGACGGCGACACGCTCACCCTGCTGGATCCGGATGGCGTCGTGTTCCTCGTCTTCCAGCGGGCCGAGTAAGGATCCCGATCGCCGCTCCACGCGATTTCGCACGTACAGTGCTATCAGAATCAGTTATCCTATTAATGCATGCAGCCGATAGCAGGGAGCAGCCGTGGAGCGCATCCGCCTCACACAGATGTCATCCAAGGCGGGTTGAGCCGCCAAGTGGGGTCCGGGTGACCTCGCCGCCGTGCTCGAGAAGATGAATCCCGGTGAGTCGCACGATCTGCTGGTCGGCTTCGACACCTCCGATGACGCTGCGGTCTACCGTCTGGGCGACCAGGCCGTGTTGCTCACGGTCGACTTCTTCACACCGATGGTCGATGATCCCTACGACTTCGGCCGGATCACCGCCGCGAACTCGCTTTCGGACATCTACGCCATGGGCGGCCGTCCGCTCACCGCGATGAACCTCGTGGCGATGCCGTGCTCGCTGCCCCCGGAGGTGACCGCCGAGGTGCTTCGGGGCGGCGCCGACAAGGTCCGTGAAGCCGGAGCGGTGATCGTCGGCGGTCACACGATCGACGACAAGGAGCCCAAGTACGGTCTGTCGGTGATGGGCGTGGCGCATCCGGACGAGGTCGTGCGGAACGTCGGCGCGAAACCCGGCGACGCACTCGTGCTCACCAAGCGCATCGGCGTCGGCATCCTTAACACCGCCATCAAGCAGGGGCTCGAGACCGAGGAGAGCCAGCGCGAAGTGATCGAGAGCATGGCGCACCTCAACCGCGCCGCCGCCGAGGCGATGCTGGAGGTTGGCGTCCATGCCGCCACGGACATCACCGGCTTCGGGCTTGCGGGCCACATCCATGAGATGGCCGAGGGCAGTGGCTGCGCGTGTGAGATCGAGCTTGCCCGCGTGCCGGTGTGGCCGAAGGTCGTGGAGTATGCCGAGGCGATGGTGCGCCCCGGCCGCACCGCTGACGTCGTGGCATACCTCGACGAGTTCACCGATTGGGGCCCTGCGGACTTCACGTGGAAAGGGATCCTCGCCGATCCGCAGACGAGCGGCGGGCTGCTCATGGCCGTTGCTGCGGAGAAGGTCGACGCGCTTCTCGCCGCGCTTGCAGCGCGAGGCGAGGAGGCCGCCGTCGTCGGGCGCGCTGTCCAGGGCGAAGCTGGCAGAGTCCGCATCATCTGAGGGCTTGCGCAGCACCCGATTACCCGAGAGCTGCCCAAAGATCCCCGCTGCACACAGGGGTGTGTAAGATGATGTGTATGTGTGGGTATACAACCGGTAGTGTTCGGGTGCGGTTCTGGTAAGGCTGGTGGTTCACAATGGCGCGCATGGTACGCAAGCAGATCGTCATCGACCCCGACCAGGAGCGCGCGCTCGAAGCGCATGCCAAAGCACTCGGCATTTCGCAGTCCGCGCTTATCCGGCAGGCGATCGACTCGCTGTTGAAAGATGCCGAGGAGCAGGTGCGAAGGCGGGAAGCGTGGGAGTTCCTGAAGTCCGAGTTCGAGCGCGCAGACCGGGAAGGTTGGGGTAGTGGAGGTCGTAGGTGGACACGCGAGGAGCTTCACGAGCGCGGCGGTTCTGCTCGATACTAACGTCCTGATCTATGCCGTTGACTCCGCCGAGCCGGAGAAGTCCGTCCAGGCACGCAGAATCCTCGACTCACTGGAGTCTTCGGGCGTCGCGAGCCTGTGCGCACAAGTACTTGGCGAGTACTGCTCGGTCGTACTTCGGAAGTTCCAGCATCTGATCCCTCCCGAGAGTGTCGTGCCGCAGGCGGAAGCATGGGCGCGGGCGTTTCCAGTCCGCAACACCACGACTAGGGTGGTCCTCGAGGCTCTCCGGGCCACCATCCGCTACCAGATGCCCTACTACGACGCCCAGATCTGGGCGGTGGCGCGCGTGCACCGCATCCCGCTCGTGCTCTCCGAGGATTTCGCCGACGGCGCGGTCATCGAGGGCGTGCGCTTTGCGAACCCCTTCGCCGAGGGGTTCGACCTTGAGGCCGCGCTGGTCGTCTGAGCCCTACTTCTGGCGCGCCCACTTGAAGCCCGCGAACTGACCCGAGATCTTCTCCATGAAGTCCGGCAGGCCGCCGGTGTAGCCGGCTTCTTTCAGACGCGCCTCGGCCTCGGCAGGTGTGAGCCGACCGGCGTCCACGTCCGCGACGGTCTGCATGCCCTCGCTGATCTTCGGTGGCAGGTCCTTCACCTCGAAGTCCTGCAGCCTGTAGCCTTCACGCACACCTTCGAGCGAGTGGGTCGCCTTGCTGGCCTGCTTGTAGGCGTCGAGCGTGTTGCCCTCGGCGTAGGCCTCGATGACCTTGGTCTCGTACGTCTTGCCGTAGCCCTCCGGGTCGAGCAGCGTGGAGCAGCCCTCTTTCACCAGGTCGATGTTGGGCCTGACCTGCGTCTTCTCCCACGTCTGCGTCTGTTCGTTCCAGACGGTGCGCTGGTCGGCCATGTCGATGCTCGCCTCGGCGTGGTACTGATCGGTGCCGAGTTGCTGGTGGTCCTTGGCCCATCTTGCGGCGCCCTTGGAATCGGTCGGCCCGCCGGTCTCACCGGCGAATATCTTCTGCGATTCGGGTACCCACGACTCCTTCTTCAGTTCGATGAAGTTCTTCTTGCCGGTGACAGGGTCGGTGACCACGTAACCCGCCCGGTAGTCACGGTCCACACCGTCGGCCGTACCGACATTGCGAATCTCGACTTCGCGACCCTTGGCCTCGGGTACGTTCTGCTCGATCCAACTCTTGAGCTTCGCGTCGTGCCCCGCGTAGATCTTCGCGCGGGTGGTCGTGACCTTCTTCCAGAGGTCAGGGTGGTTCTTCCGGAGCTCACGCATCGCGTCCGGATCGCGCATGATGCGCTCGACCGTCGGCGGGTCGAGTTCGCCGAAGGTGCCGGTCTTCCGCTTGATATCGTTCGCGATAGCCTCTGCGCGGACCTTTGGGTCGGCGTTGGTGGAGCGCGGGTCGGGCGCGTCGCTCTCGGCCGCCTTCTGTTCCGGCTTCTGCTCCGGCTTCTGCTC